>NZ_JBQCWZ010000022.1:0-36655 GCF_051956895.1 Neisseria sp. P0021.S006 | reverse complement strand
TGGACGGCAACCTCGTCCGCGCCGCCAACAGTCACAGCATTACCTGCTTCGACTACAACGGCAACGGCCAAATCATCGGCCAGCACCAATGGAAAGTACCGGCTAAGGAAGAGAACGCCCGAAACGGATTGCCCGAAACCGACTGGCGCGATGCGCAGTACGATATGCTGTACCTGCCCGTTACCGAAAGCATCCGCTACCACTACGACTTCAACGGCAACCGTACCGCCACCATCCTGCCCGACGGCAGACAGATCAACTACCTGTATTACGGCAGCGGCCACCTACACCAAATCAGCCTCGACGACGAAGTCATCTCCGACATTGAACGCGATAAGCTGTACCGCGAAATCTACCGCACCCAGGGTAAACTCGCCAGCTGTTACGAACTCGACCCCTTAGGCCGTCTGAAAAAACAAATTGCCGCACTCAACGAGCTGACGCAGATCGAAACAGCGAAAAATGCAGTAACATCGGCTTATGCCGTCAAACGCAGCTACGGCTACGACCGCACCGGCAACCTGACCCACAGCACCGACCAACGGACGGGCACGACCCGGTTTGAATACGACAAACTGGGCCAGATTACCAAAGCGGATAGCGAAGTATTCGCCTTCGACCCCGCACACAATATCCTGTCCGACAACAACAGCCCTACCGTCCCCGACAACCGCCTACAAACCTACAACGGCAGCAGCTATTACTACGACGACCTCGGCAACCTGATCCACCGCGAACTGGCCGACGGCGAAGTGCAGAACTACTTCTACGATCTGCACGACCAACTGGTTAAAGCCGAAATCTTTAAAAAAGACGGTACGAAAGAAACTTGGGTGTACAGCTACGACGCCTTGGGCAGAAGGATAGGCAAAGGCTGTTTGAAAAACGAAGAAGTTTCAGAAACATCATTCCAGCATGATTTAAGCGGGAACGACCTCGAAAACCAAACCCGCTTCGTTTGGGACGGCAGCCACCTCTTGCAAGAAATCCACCCGAACGGCAGATATACCTATATCTACACCGATCCCGACAGCTACGAACCCTTGGCACAGGTACACAACCACACCAATGCCGAGGGCGAAAGCCGCCAACAAATCTACTACTTCCACTGCGACCAAATCGGCATCCCAAGAGAGATGACCGATAAGGACGGTAACCTCTTGTGGTTCGACAACTACACCGGCTGGTGCCTTCTGAAAGAGGAAACCAAGGTAACGGATAGCGCATACCAACCATTCCGATTACAGAACTAGTATTGCGACCGTGAAACGGGGTTGTATTACAACTTCTTCAGGTATTATGAGCCTGATGTGGGTCGGTTTGTAAATCAGGATCCGATTGGGTTGGGAGGTGGAAGTAACTTTTATCAATTTTCGACAAATATACAAAATATGATGGATCCTTGGGGATTAAATGCTGTTAGCATATCCAAATGGGCATTGTCTATGATTGTAATTGATACAATGACTCCAGACCCCACTGATGCGGCATTGCCTAAATGGATTGCATATGGGGGCTTGGAGCTGCCGCAACAGGTGTCGTTGCATCATCGGAGAGCGATACATGTACAGGAAAATGCCAAGAAGAAAAAAAACGTAAGAAATGTTTAGATGCAATAGCAGACAACAATGGTTACAGCGAAAACATCTTATCTAACATTACAAAAAAGTGTTTCCATCCCTGCTGCTGCGAGATACACAGCATTGATTGAAAAAGGTAGTATTGCCCCTCCAGTTAAAATGGATGGAAATACTATTGTAGATGGTAACCATAGAATGGTAGCCGGATTATTGTGTAATCAAATACCTGCCAGTACACCAGGAACTGCTCCATTATCTAAACCAAGAATACCTTTGAGAGATATACAACTAGACCCTATAGATTGGTGGTAATAAAAATGATATCAAATGACATTCAAGAATTACTTAAAAATATTACAAAGTCTCTAATTAAAATCGAAACAAAAGAATTAGATGTCTTAATTTCTAGACAGTTAATCCATATGGATAATATTGATTTTCACAGATACGAAATATCCCATAGGGAAATTGGAAGTCTTAAATTTTTTTTCTGTTCATTTCGTGGCGCTTTCATAAGCTATAGTTCCTTTACTAATTGTAATTTTATTAATTGTTCTTTTATTACGGCAATAGTTTGTAATACAAAATTTACTAATTGCACATTTATTAATTGTGTATTCAGATCAATGCATATACAAGATAATTTAATATCTAATTGCTCTTTTCAAAACTGCTATATAGAAGATAATATATTTTCTACAAATGAAATATAATTTATTACAATGTTGAACAAGGCATCCGAGCCGCCTTTTAGGCGGCAACAGCAGTAATTGCCTCTAGAGGCCATAAGGAGTATGTAGCAAACCAGAATCAGAGAAAACTGACCCCTGCTATTGTCCGCCAGGTACTTGTGGAATTGTTTATCTGAGGACACATCCTAAAACTGGCGAAAAATATGTAGGCCGAGCCAAATCCTCAATAAGATATTTTGCCAGGCAAAGAGAACATAATAGAGCATTCAGAGCAACTCACAGGTTTACCTTACTTGGGCAAACTAAATCTGGTCAATGTCTAGACCGATTGGAAGAAGATCACATTAGATTACAAGGCGGTATCAAGAGTCGAGGAGGACCTTTGGCCAATAAACGTCATCAGATGTCTGAACCTCGCTACCGTGCAGCAGGTGGAAAAATTCCCATGCCTTATTGAATTACAGAAAGGAACTTTAAAAAATGGCAAGAAAAAAACAGAAATGGCAGGTAGGCGATTATTTTGGCATTCCCATAGAAGATGATTTTTTAGCTGTTGGACAGATTCTTGGAAAATATGATTGGATAGGTGTAGCCTGCTTAATTACCAAAATGAAAATTTCCTCAAAAAACCTTCCTTTATATGAAGATATAAAAATAGATAAAAACGATATTATTGCTGCTATGTTTATTACTGAAGAATCGTTAGATAAAGGATTCTGGCCAATTATTCAAAAAGGTATAGTAAATAAAAATATACTGAAGCAATATTTTCCTAATATTGACTTAATTGAACAAGGAAATATTATTGGTATTAATACCGAAGGTTCAGCTATTATTGATGGTTTTATTAAAGCTTATTTTAGTCTAGCACCTTGGGATGACTGGCATGACCCCGAATACCTTGATAAACTTCTTATTTCTCCCGACAAAAAACCTGAAAATCTCATCTATAAGAACAAATGATCTATTCCAACTCAAAGCTTGTCCTGAAAGTAAAATGCTTCGTACTATTTGAAAAGCCTTCACGTAGCTTTCCAAATCTCGGTGTTAACGATGGCTTTATTTTGATTTCAGTTTGAGCAAGTTTTTTTTTAGATCGATCGTATTAGTTGTCTCAAGTTACAAGGATGGTTCAGCTTTTTTTGGTATAAACCCTCCGGGTACGACTGAAGCGGAAGCCTTAAGAAAATGTTAAGAACGAAGAAATTTACAATGTCTAAATTCTAATAGACAGGAGGCCGTCTGATATTCAGATGGCCTTTATAAATTAGCTATATGCTATGAGTTGAAGGTACTTAGTATCGTAATAAGTTTTCTACCCTCAACCCTACTACTACTCAATAATTAAGTGGTAGAGTTACAGCCAAATCTCTCTTAAAACCTATTGATTTTATACTAAAAATTGGAGTACTATGAGCACACTCTCTTGAGTACCATTAATTCTCATTTGACATATAGGAACAAAACAGCGGAATTTGTAGAAGAATAGGGAAAAGGAAATTAATTTATATTATGTTAAATTCATAACTCTACGATTTTAGTCTGCTAACTCCTGTTTCTTCAGTAGTACAATTACTTATATAAGCGCAAATCGACGCTGCCATCACAGTGGTTCAAACCTGGAATCGCAAAGAAACGGGAGAACTCTTCTGCGCCTTCGGCGTTATAAAGTAATACGTCATCGACCCTTTGGAAAGCACGATATTGCGTGCGTTTGGCTCGGCGGTTTGTGAATCTGTCAGTTTCCAACCGCGCCAACCTTCTTGGTTGATACCGCTATCGTAGAACCAGCCATTATAAATAGTTCGCCATGGCTATTTTTCGGACCACCGATGTAAAACAAAAAAAAACAGTCCGCAACTTCACTTTAAAGTTGCGGACTGTTTTTTTGTTTGGACTAGATTGAATGAATTAACCCAAGCTAGCTACTTTTTTCAACAACGCATCTGCCGCTAAAATTCCAAGATTATTTGATGCCAGCGGGCTGTCGCCAGTTAGCACATTACGATCTTTGTTTACTTGGCCGGTAATGTCTTCATTCAACACTTTGATGCAGTATAACCCTAGTATTCTGACTTAAAAATTAATAAAATAAGAATAAACTATTCTGAAAAAAGGAATAATAGTGAATAAACTAGAAGCCCTTCGCTATTTTTGCTCCGCTGCCGAAACCTTTAATTTTCGTGAAACCGCCCAGCGGCTCGCCGTTTCGCCTCAAGTCGTCACAAGAATGATCGCCGATCTCGAAGCCTTATTAGGTGAAAGTTTGTTCAAACGTAACACGCGAAACATCAAGCTCACTGAATTTGGCGAACAATTTTTGCCGAAAGCGACGCAATATTTGGCGGAAAGCGAACGGCTATTTGCTAAAAACAATGTAAAAGAAAAAGCAATGCAAGGTGTGGTACACCCTGCCGCCAATGCTTATAACGATGAAATTCTGTTTGAATTATTGACCGCACTTGAGCCCTACTCCGACATTGTGATTGATTGGCGGGTGGGAATTGATAAGCTCAAAAGTGTGGATGACCAAGCGAGTGGTGTGGGTGTATAACAAGTTGAAGGAGATGTTATTGTCGAAAATGGTTTAGGCATAAAACATGGCGAGATGATCTCGCCATGTTTTTATCACGATTGCTTATCCACAATCGATTTTAACATCGTATAAGATTGGGCTTGTTTTTGTTCATCAAAAATATAACTCACCGCCATAATTTCATCAAAATGTACCCGTTCACGCAGTTGCTTGAGTTGAAATTCCACACTTTCAGGACTACCGATAAGCGAACAAGCAGTCATTTGTTCCACTACGGCACGCTCTTGATTGTAAATCGGGATTTCCTCAAAATCGACTGGGCCAAAGTGTGGTTTCTTTTGGGCATGCATTTGGGCTTTCCAAACGTCTTCTTCTGACGCCATCGGTGGTTGTAAATTTTGTTGCGCATTAGTCACTATATTTAAGAAAAATAGTGTTTGTGTCGTCGCGAGTTGTCTCGCTTCGTTATCGGTTTCTGCAACAATCGCGTTCACACCTAAGATGACATAAGGTTCAGCAAGATAGGTAGAAGGTTTGAAGTTTTTGCGGTAAATCTCCACTGCCATTTCCATCATACGTGGCGCAAAGTGTGAAGCAAATGCATAAGGCAAGCCAAGTTCTGCCGCAAGATACGCACTTTCGGTGCTAGATCCTAAAATATAAAATGGTATATTCAAGCCGGCAGAAGGATATGCAGAAACCGGGTTGCAATCTTTAAAGTAACCGCGAAGTTCCGCAATTTCCGCAGGGAAATCCAGACTGTTTCGTCCACGACGAAGTGCTGCAGCCGTTTGCATATCAGTTCCTGGCGCACGCCCTAAACCGAGTTCAACACGGTTTGGATAAAGCGTCTCCAGTGTGCCATATTGCTCGGCCACCACATAAGGCGAATGATTCGGTAACATCACGCCGCCCGAGCCAACGCGCAAGGTCTTCGTATTGGCTAGCGTATGCTGAATTAAAAGTGCGGTCGCTGAACTCACCAAATTTTTCATATTATGATGCTCAGCAATCCAATAGCGCTCAATGCCAATGCACTCCGCGTGTTTTGCAAGATTCACCATCGAATCGACCGCTTGTAAATAAGTTTGCCCTTCACGAACGGGGGCAAGATTGAGAATGGAAAGTTTCATGGTGTTTCTCCTTATTGATTGAGCAAAGTGAAATCCAACATCACTTTCCCAAAACGAAATGAAAACAAGAAAACGTTTTGAGTCGTCTAGATTTTTTCCACAACCACTTTTGCCCGCGCTTTCAGGCTGTTCAACACTGGCGAGCTGGCGGCGGAGCGGTCAGCGAAATTTTGCAGGGTAGGAAGGTCTGCGTCGGCTTTTACTTTTATGGTTAGCACCAGATTATCCAGTCCGCCGTAGCCATCTTCCATGCCGAACAGTTTGGCCATGTCGATACCGCCCCTTGCGGATATTTCAAACTGTTCCAGTTTCACGCCTGCCAATGCTGCTTGCAACTCGAAACCTATGGAGCAGCAGCCTGCCGCAGCGCTGATCAGGTATTCCACCGGATTTGGGGCGGCGTTTTCACCGCCCATGTTTTTCGGTTCGTCTGTGGTAAAGGCAGGGAAGCGGCGCACGGAGATTTCATTCTTCGTGCCGGATACCCAGCGCGAATCGGCGCGTAATACTGCCTTGCCTTTTGCATGGTCGTTTTCAACCGCTGCCATGGTAGTTCGGAAACGTTCGATATCTAACCCGTTAATCATGTTTTGTCCTTTCATATGATGAATTGCAGATGGTTTTTCGCTACACTTACACGCCCATTTTCCACGCGGAGATGCGCTTCAAATTATCCACCGTGTCGTGATTGACGATGGCGGCGAACGTGCTGTCCAGTTTGGCAATTTCAGCTTGTCTTCATCGCTGAGAGCAAAATCAAAGACATTCAGGTTTTCCGCCATACGTTCGGGTTTGGTGGATTTTGCCAATACAATGATGCCACGTTCCACCAGCCAGCGGGTAATCACTTGCGCCACGGATTTGCCATATTTCGTACCAATTAGCGACTGACAAAATGGTGGGCAAAAGCCCACCGCTTCAAGTTGATGTTTTATCATTAACCGAACACTTTTTTCAAATGTGCTTGGTAGTCTGCGAAGTATTGTTCTACTTGTGGATTTTTAACTACATCGTTACATGTAAATGTCGGTAGACGGGTCAAACCGATGAACTCGTTGAGTTTGTGGAAAGGCATGTACACAGCATCCACATCTTTGCCTTCAAAGAAGTCGCCTTCACGGGTGAACGCTTCAATCGGCGCATTCCAAGTAAGCGAAAGCATGTGTTTTTTGCCTTGCAATAAACCACCTGTACCGAAGCCTTCGGTCGGGCTGACACGATGACGGCCATCACTGTGGTAAAGCTTGCCGTGTCCAGCGATAAATACTTCGTCTATGTATTTCTTCACTGTCCAAGGCTCGTGCATCCACCAAACAGGCATCTGCCAAATCACGGCATCCATCCACAAGAATTTTTCGATTTCTGCCTCAACATCATAGCCAGCATCAATCACAGTTTCTTTTACATTGTGTCCAAGTGCGGTCAAAACTTCTTTTGCTTTTTTGTGAAGCGTGTGGTTTAACTCACCATGAGAATGACCGAAAGCTTTACCACCGTTTAATAATAAAATGTTCATTTTTACTCCTAGAATAAATAATTTATAAAAAAAGGATGTGATGTTTACGGATATTGTCTTCTGTTTATTCTCAGAAGTTGAAGTCATTTTATGATTTGTTTTTATTGAGATAAATAGGGTTTATCTTTATAATGTAATGAATTAAATTCACTAATAAAAAAGAGTTTAAAGAGAAAATGCAGAACTTTAACGAACTGAATTATTTTTTAACACTGGCGCAAACGCAGAGTTTTGTGAAAGCGGGGCAACTTTTGGGGATTTCTTCTTCGGCGTTGAGTCATAGCATGAAAAATTTAGAAATGCGGCTAAATTTGCGTCTGTTCAACCGCACTACACGCAATGTATCGCTGACCGAAGCCGGGCAACAGCTTTTCGATCAACTTTTCCCACTTTATCAAGCCATAAACCAAGAAGTCGATGCATTAAATGATTTTTTGAATACGCCATCGGGATTGATTCGCATCAACGCCCCGGCGATGGCAGCGGAAGCCGTGTTGTATCCAAAATTAAAGCCGATTTTGAACCAATACCCGAAAATCCGCTTGGAAATCGTGGTGGACGATCGTTGGGCAGATATTGTGAAAGAAGGATTTGATATGGGCGTTCGGTTAGGTAACAAGGTAGCGAAAGAGATGATTGCCGTACCGATTTCTGCGCCGTTCAAAATGGTATTGGTCGCCTCGCCCGATTATTTGGCGCAATACGGTTCGCTGAAAAATATTGATGATTTGCAGCAGCACCGCCTTATCGGTGCGAAGCTCTCCGCCGAACACGGCACGGAAATTCAATGGGAATTCAAATATAAAAAAAAGCTGATTACGTTCACACCAAAATCGCAGTTTTCTATCAACAATCATCTGCGCCTGCAAGCCGTTTCAGACGGCCTTGGCATCACTTGGCTGCCACATATCATCGCCGCAGACGCACTCCATTCTGGGCAGTTGGTTGAGCTGTTACCCGAGTATGCCATCACTTACGATCCGCTTTACCTCTATTACCCCAGCCGCCGCGGGCATTCCAATGTGTTTAAGTTGATTGTGGATGCGTTAAAAGTAAAAGCCGTCTGAAATTTCAGGCGGCCTTTTTAATAACAAAGTGCGGTCAATTTCCAGCACTTTTTATCAATCCCTTTTCTTCACCAAAACAACGCATTAAGCAATCCAATACGGTGCGTACTTTTGCTGATTGGGTGCGATGTGCGGTGGTGGCATAAAGGGTGCGGGTGGGAAGTGTGTGTTCAGGTAATACAATGCTTAACTGACCATTTTCTATCAAAGGCGCCACATCGCCAGAAAGCAACACCGCCAACCCCATGCCGGCACAGGCATATTCTCGTGCGACCAGTGAAGAATCTGGGCAATCGGTGCGATTTTCGGGCAGCGTTTCCGGTAGCCCTAAACACTTGAATGCGTGTAGCAGGACATTGCTATTGTGATTAAGCCAGTCGGCATTGAGTAAATCTTGCGGCTGGGCAATGGGGTGTTCACGCAAATAGTCTGGTGAAGCGCAAATCAAGGTTTGCCATTGTGCCAACGGGCGCGCGATGCTGTCGGGATCGTCAGGATGTAAAACAACGCGGATAGCGATATCGGTATCGTTTTGCAAATCCACCAAGCGGTTGTTTTCATTGAGTATTAAGCGAATTTTTGGGTAACGATGTCGTAAGGTTTGCACGGTACGTTTCATCGGTTCAACCGCGCTATAACCGGTCGGTAGGCTGATGCGGACTTCACCTTCCGGTTCGGTTTGCAAAATACCCATTTCGCGCTCAACGGCATCGTGCCAGTCGGTTAATTGACGGGCGTATTGCTGCAACTGCCGCCCTTCTGCCGTCGGCGTGAGGCTGCGTGTGGTGCGGTTAAGCAATTTGACGCCGTAATGATTTTCCAGCTTGCGAATGGCTTGACTGATTGCGCTGGCGGTCATGCCCAAATGCGGCGCGGTGGCATTCATACTGCCGTATTGCAGCACGGTGGCAAAAATATAGATAAGTTTGAATTGCTCCATTATAAAGCCTTTCTTAAAACTGTTTATTTAATTTGATAGATTATCAAGTTAATTAAAGTAATATACAATATATTTCATTACAAACAGATGAAGCAAGGAGTACTTTATGCCACATATCAATATCAAATGTTGTCCAAAGAACCTGTCTGAACAGGAATTGCAAGCCTTTGCAGATGATTTAACGGCTTTTGCCAGCGAGCGTCTAAACACGCCTGCAGAATTCATCACTATTGCCTACACTGAAATTCCGGATGATGAATGGAAAGAAAAGGTTTGGGACAAAGAAATTGAGCCAAATGTAGAGAACCTGTTACGTAAACCCGAATATGACATGTAACCTGCGCGTATCATCAAAACCCTAAAAAAACGACCGCACTTTACTCAGGAGAACAGCATGAAAGCATTTAAAAAATTAGGGTTTAGCGTACTTTTCGCCACTCTTGCAACGAGCAGTTTTGCCGGTGAACCGTTGCGCTATTTTGGACAAAATGAAACTGCCTACCATAGCCAAGTGCCTTATGGGAACAATGAAAAAGTTGGTCGTTATGCGACGGCAAGTGATGGGGCGAAAATTTATTTTGAACGCTATGGCAAAGGCTCACCTGTAATTGTTTTGCATGGCGGATTAGTGGGTTCAACAGCTGAAATGGGCGAGTTTATTGACCGTTTAAGCCAAAATCATGAAGTCATCGCCATCAGTACACGCGGTCATGGCAAATCTGAAGTCGGCAGTGTTGCGCCAACTTATGCACAAAAAGCGGCTGATGTGCTTGCCGTATTAAAAGCCGCACAAATTAACGGTAAAGTGGATTTGCTCGGCTTTTCAGACGGCGCTTATACCGCCCTCACCTTTGCTGCCGATTATCCCGAACAGGCAGCCAAAATTATTGCTATCGGTGCCGGCGAATGGAAACGTGGTTTTATTCAAGGCGGGGGAAATAAACGTGCAAGCTATGAACAAATCCGCCAGTTAGATCCAAGTTATTGGGAAATGCAACAAAGCATTCGCCCCAACCTACAACAAACGGCAACGTGGTTTGACAATGCGCAGAAAAATTATGACAACACCCAAGTTGGCAAAGAGACATTTGGTAAGATCCAATCGCCGGTGTTGTTTGTGGTTGGCGAAGACGATGCCAATGCACCCTTGGATACAGTCATCAACGCCTATCGCATGACACAGAATGCCGATTTATCCGTTATCCCTAATGCGCCACATCCGGTATTTGTCTTGAACTTCCCGGCTGTTTGGACTATTGTAGAACCGTATTTGAATAACAAATAATGAAAGGAAAACAAAATGCTTAAATTATTTACTTTACCTGGTGAAGGTAAAATTCGCAGTCCATCACCTTTCGCCTGGAAAACCGAAGCGATGCTGCGTTTATCCGGCTTAGATTTCGAAAAAGAATATGTTGCCGATCTTAGCAAAATGCCTAAAGGCAAAGTTCCGGTATTGCAAGATGGTGAGAAGTTGATCCCTGATAGCTCTCTCATTCAGCGTTATCTAACCGAAACCTACGGCATTGATTTAGATAAACATTTAACGCCTGAACAAAAAGCGATTGCTGAAGCCTTTCGCCGTATGACAGAAGAACATTTATATTGGATGGGCGTATATAACCGTTTCGTCGATCCTCTCGGCAAACCATTTATGATGAAGGCAATGTTTGATGGTATGCCGACCGAACAAGCCGAAGCGATTTTTGCTGTGTTACAGGAAAACGCGAAAAAAGAAATGTACGGACATGGTATCGGAAGACACACGCAATCCGATATTTACGCTTTTGGAAAAGGAGATTTAGACGCCATTAGCAACTACTTAGGCACAAAACGCTACTTTTTCGGCGAAGAATTAACCTCCGTTGATGTGGCCATCGTGCCTGTTGTTGCAAACCTGATTCTTACCCCCATCGACACTGAAATTGCGCTATATGCAAGAACCAAAGCAAATTTAGTCGCCTATATTGAACGTTTCGATCGGGCAGTATTTGGAGAATAAAGCAAGAAATCAAAGGCCGTCTGAAATGTTTCAGACGGCCTTTTATTTATATCTCCCAGTCTTTTCTCAGCAAATCCTTTATTGTTTGATCGGCTGCTAATCAATTACCTACTCCAACTTTAACAATGGAAAGTGGGCAATCTATTCAATCCGGTTATGCCGCACCAACGCTATACGTTTCGCCCTTGCTGTCCGCTTGGCCAACAATGGCAGCAACGGCAGCGGCCAAGCCGTTGCGTGTCATGTATTTTTGCGGAATTTCTTGGGCATTTTGTGTCAAGGTATAGGCATTATCTTCGCCATCGGCAAGGCCGCAGGGGCGCAAGATAGTCCAATTCAAACCGCTTTGTTTGAGATAGATTTCGGCTTCTGTTTTGGCACGGACGGCTTCACCTAGTGCCTGTTTGAACGGCTCGCTCATCATGTCCCATTGTTCACCGCAGCCCATGCTGGTAATCAGTACAAAGCGGGCTTGCGGATTGGCGGCTTTCGTGGCGGCAATAATGTTGATATTGCCCAGCGCATCGCTGCGGATACCCTCTTCGTTTTTGCCGCCGACAAAACTGATCACGGTATCAGGATGGTATTGTGCCAACGCTTTATCGAGCGCGTCGGCATCAAGCGCATCGGCGACAACGGTTTGAATATTGTGTTCGACAAAAAAACTGTCTTCAGACGGCTTTCTTAATACGGCGACGGTATCGGCTGAGTCAGTCAATGTGCGGATATAGGCGCGGCCGGACGGGCCGTTGGCTCCGAAGATGAGTTGCATGTTTGGGGCTCCTTTGTATGGTAGATGTTTATTGTTAGAAAATCCGCTCCTCTACGCGGCAAGGAACGGATTTTCAGGCCGTCTGAAACCGTTTAAGCGGCATCAAACAGTTTTCGCATGGCTTCGATTTGATGTTGTTTCAACTCGCCTGCTTCATCGCGGCCGACGAAAATTTTAAACATGGCGCCGCCGTTGCGGTTGATAAAGTTGAGCGAGCAAGTGGCTTTACCCATAAACGGGCGTTCCAAAAGGTAGATGGAGGCGCAGTTTTCATAGTAGATGTGGCCGTGTACGCCGCCGTCGGTTTCGGGATGGTCAAAGTTGTAGAAGCCGCGGCCGACTTTGCCGTTAGGCAGTTTGCCGCTGACTTCGACGATGGCATCGGGGGTGTGGGCGATGAAGGTAACGGATTCATTCCATGCGGCAACGGCTTGGAGAATTTCGACTATGCGGCTGCCTTCGGTTTGGCGCACGTTCTCTTCAGGCAGGCAGCGGATAACGTCTTCAAAACTGCATTGGTTTTGCGCGGCCAGCATTTCCAGTACTTGGCCGGGATTTTTTTCCAATGATTGACGCAACATGGTTTGTTGTTCGGCTGAAAGTTTTTGCATGGTTTGATCCTTTTCTTGAGTTGGAAGAGTGAGCATGAGTTTGCGGATAAGGGTGGGCGACCAATAACGGCCACTGGTATTCAAACGGATAATGCCGTCTGAATCAGGTTCTTTAAAAAGCTGCATTTCCTGCCATTGGGCAATCAGCTTTTGCGCTGCTTTGTTGCCGTCAAACAATAATGGATTCAGACGGCCTGTTTCAATATCGTGCTGAACTTTGCTGAGCAGTGCTTTATTTGGACTATGGCCGCTCATAAACGCGATGTTTTTCTCGCCTTTCGGCGTAGCAAGATAACTCTCCAAATCGCCCTGCACCTGATAGCTGAAACCGCCGAAGTTACCCCCTGCGCCGGAGCCGAACGCCAAACAGGGAATGTCAGATTTGATCAGGGTATTGTAGCGGTTGCGCTCGCCGCGGCCGGGATAGGCGAAGTGGCTGTTGCTGACATGTTCCCAGCCTTTTTCCAGCAGTGTTTCAACCGTGTAGGCATATTGGTCTGCCTGAATATCGAAACCCGGCGGTGTCGGAAATGCGCCTTTTTCAATCATGCGGTTGATGGGCAGCATGGGATAAAGGTTGAACGCATACGTATCCAAACCGGACAGCGGCAGCTCGGCGGCGCGGGCGATATCGTTTTGCCAAACTTCATCGGTTTGATTGGGTAGGCCGAACATCAAATCAGCGACAATCACGGCATCGAGTTCGCACAATTTTGCCAAATATTCAAACGCCTCGTCGCCGCTGTGTTTGCGACCGAGACGGCGGCGGATGGCGGTATTGAAGGTTTGCACGCCGATGGAAATACGGTTGGCCCCTGCTTCGAGACAAGCCTGTGCTTTTTCCAAATCGAAATGGCTCATGCGCCCTTCGATGGTGAACTCGCAGTCTTCGGCAAGCGGTAGATATTGGTAGCAGGCACAAATCAGGCGGACAAGGTCCTCCGTAAGCAACGCGGTCGGCGTACCACCCCCGAAATAAACGGCTCGGATTTTGCCCTTGCCTGTACGGACTTCAGCTTCAGCGGCCATTTCTTCGATAATTTTGTCGGTGTACACGCTGCTTTGGCTATCCTTCCACGCATTACGGTAGAAGCCGCAAAAAACGCAATGGTTGGCGCAAAATGGAATATGCAGATAAGCAAGCGCGTCCACATCGGTGGCATGGGGAAGCTTTTTCTTCCAAATGTTCTGCCATTGGGGACGCGGCATTGGAACGCCGCCCCAAACCGGCATCAATGCCTGACGTTCGGGAAATGCCTTGGGCGCGGATTGTTTCGGAGTCCAAACAAGCTGCTGTACCATGATAATGATTAATAAAAATTATTAATAAGATTGATATATTAAATAACCATCATCGTTTTCTTGTCAATAATTTTGAGTAATTAAAAATCAGTATTATTTTAAAATATTGTATTCTATAAATAATTAAATGTATTTCTATTTGATGGAAATCGGCATTTTACTTGTGAAATGTGTAAAATTTGGTTCTTCAAGTCGGGAACATCCTCCCATCTCGTTTGATTTTTGAACGATAAAATAAATTTTCTTTATCGTTTTTTAGACGGCCTGTTGGCGCTCAGCTTCTGAAATAAAACCCTGCTTCATCTTCGCAACGGCGTATCTGCCAACCGTAAACCGATTCAAGCAAGTCGGGGCGCATCACTTCGCCCACCTTGCCTGATGCAATGACTTTTCCCTTATTCATCAAGATAATATGTTCCGCATAACGCGCGGCGAGGTTTAAATCGTGCAATACCATTATTGATGAGGCACGGCTTGAATGCCCGACCAAATACTGCATCAGGCGGTGTTGGTGGCGGATATCGAGATGGTTGCACGGTTCGTCCAAAAGCAAGACCGGCGCATTTTGCAACAGGGCGCGGATGATGTTGGCGCGTTGCTGTTCGCCGCCTGAGAGCTTGCCGATACGCTTATCCGCCAATGCTGTCAAATCAAAATAATCGAGCAACTCGTCCGACCATTCATGGTTCAGACGGCCTTTTTGTACGAATGACGCCAACGCAATGTATTCGCGTACGGTCATCGGCATATTGTAACGGCCATGCTGCCCGACCCATGCCACCCTGCCCGCACGGATTTGCGGCGCAATGGCCTCACCGAAAAGAGTGATTTTCCCCTGCCCTGTTTGCCCGATTAAGGCACGCAGTAAAGTAGATTTACCCGCACCATTCGGGCCGATAATGACGGTCATGCCCGAAGGTATATCCAGTTGATCGATTTCAAGCAGGGTTTTGTCTTGGACGCGGACGGAAAGATTACGGATTTGAAATAAGGTATGCATGGCAAAAGATATGGTGCAATGAAGTTTCAGACGGCCTGTTTAGGCATCAACGGCTTTTCAAAGGCTTGATAAACAAATACATAAAAAATGGTCCGCCCAATAAGGCAATCACGATACCAACCGGCAGATCGACAGGGTATGTTAGCCAGCGCGCCGCGCCGTCCACCACCATCAAAAATACTGCGCCCAACCAAGCCGACAGCGTAATCAGTTTGCGGCGACTGCCGCCGACGGTTTGCGCCAGCACATTGGGGATCATCATGCCGAGAAAACCGATGATGCCCGAAAGCGATACCGCCGCCCCCGTCATCAATGCCGCGCCGATTACGGTTTGCACACGCAATGCCCCGACCGACACCCCCATACTGGCAGCCGTGTCTTCGCCCGTCATCAAAACGTCCAGCCGCCTGCCTGCCGACAGCAAAATCAGAAAACCGGGCAACATGACCGCGATTGCCGCGACAGGCGATGAGAAACCGGCTTCGGCAAGGCTGCCCGACAGCCATGTGGTCGCGCTGCGCAATACCAAATCGTCAGATAAAAACAAAATCATACTGACCACCGCGCCCGAAAACGCGCTCAACACAAACCCCAACACCAGCAATCCCAAAGTACCGCCGCCGAGCAGTTTATGCACCGCCAAAATCAGCAGGCACACACCCAATGCACCGAGAAAAGCCGCGCCCGGCACACCCATCTCGCCACCGCCCAAAGCCAATAACACAATTACGCCCAAGGCCGCCCCACCCGACGTCCCGATTAAACTCGGATCGGCCAGCGGGTTCTCAAATAAAGCCTGTAATGCCGCCCCCGAAGCGGACAAACCGGCTCCAACCAAAAGCGCGGTATAGATGCGTGGTAAACGAATTTGGCGGACGGTTTCATCCATCGCCAACGGCGACTCCCACGCGCCAAAGCCGATGCCGCAGCACAAATAAACGGCGGCGGCAGTAAGCAGCAGGCAGAGGGTAAGGATATGCGGTTTCATGACATCATGCGGTTTAAGCGGATTGAGGGACGGTTTCAGACGGCATTTTTAAGACAACCGTTTTGCTTCCTACTCAACAAGAAGGAACAAATCGAGGCCGTCTGAAAACAAAAATCGGGCAGAGTTTTCAAAACAGGTGCGTTTATTTCGCCAAACCATGCAAACGCTGAATCACTTGTGGCGTATCCAGACCATAACGGAACATATCGTTGGCCTTCCACAAATAAATCTTGCCGTTTTTCGCGGCAGGCGAGCCGGCGATTTCGGGGCGTGCGGCAAAGGTTTTGACGTTGCCTATCATAGCGGTGTTGTGGTCGGCAATAATGATGATATCGGGTTTGGCCGCAATCCATGCCTCACGCGTCATCGGTTTGAGACCGTCAATGGCGGCTGCGGCATTGATACCGCCGGCGCGGCGGATGATTTCGTCGGCGGCAGTGTTTTTGCCCGATACGATGCGCCCGTCGTAGCTGAAGAGGTAGCGTTTGCCGCTGGAAGGCTGTTGTTTCATATCCGCCTGCCACTTACCGGCCAACTTATCCGCCTGCGCGCTTTTACCGATAAGCTGACCGATGTTGCGGATACTTTGCGGATAGGCGGCGATGCTGTCATCGGGCGCAACATTGACGGCTTTAATGCCTGCTTTTTGCAGGTGGGTAAAAATATCGGCAGGCTGCGCCATCCATGAACCGATGGCGATGTCGGGTTTGGCGGCCACAATCGGTTCAACCGTCAGGCGGCGATGAATGCCGATACTGGGCTTGTTTTTCAATGCCGGATTTTGAACGGTCTGATCGCGGCCGACGATTTCGTCCAATGCGCCGAGCGCGGCAACGATGTCTGCCGTATCGGGGGTCAACACGACGATGCGTTGCGCGTGTGCAGTGCCGGTCAACGAAATAAGTGCGGAAAGCAGAAGGAGTTTGAGTTTCATTTATTTTCCTTGTCGAATGCTTTCAGACGGCCTGCTCGCTTTCTCAGGCCGTCTGAAAACGGTTAAATCACATTAGAACTTCAGTTGTACGGTTGCGGCGAAATTGCGGCCGGTTTCGGTGTACAAATCCATCACGCTTGAGCGGCTCATGCCGGCGACGTCTGCGTGTTGCCAGTATTTTTTGTTGCCGATATTGTAAATGTTCGCGCCGATTTCGACGTTTTTAGACGGCTTGTACCACGCTCCGACATCCCATACGCCGTAGCCCGGCGCTTGGAAAATGCTGTCGCTGCTGACGCGGCTGTGTTTTTTCGACCAGCGCAGTTTGGTATCGCCCCCCCATTTTTCTTGCGCGTAGTCCACGCCCAAAACGCCGTTGAGCGGGTAGGCGGAATCCAGCGGCGTGCCGTCTTGCTGCTTGCCACGCATCCAAGCGATGCTGCCGGAGACTTGCCAGCCCGGCAGGAATTTGTAGGCGGCAGAGGCTTCGGCACCGTAGGTTTTGACGTGATCAAGGTTTTGATATTGGTACTGGATAATCGGGCGACCGCCTATGGAGGCAGTGCCGACTTCGGTGCGGTCGATGAAGTTTCGATAACGGTTGTAGAACGCGGTAACTTGCGCACGGGTGCGTTCGTTTTTGAACTTCATCCCCAATTCAAAGCTGTTGGAGCGTTCGGATTTGAGGTTGGCATTGGGAATGACGGCATAGCCGTAGGTCGTATTGGCAAACGCCATGGTCGCACTGTCAAACGGCGGCGTACGGAAGCCTTGGGAATAAGTGGCAAAACTGGTGAACTGCTCACCCATCGGTACACTCAGGCGCAGGCTGGGTGTAAACGCGGAATCGCTAAAGCGCGTCGCCGTTCCGCTGGGGTTGGCGTTGAGATAGGCTTGATCGGTCGAAGTGTTCAGCTTGTCTTTTTCGTAACGCAAGGCCGGTGTCAGGACGATGCCGTTGCCGAAAGTCAGGCTGTCTTGTGCGTAAACGCTGAACGTTTTGCGCTTGCTGTCGGGGAAAGTTTTATTCGGATAGGTGCTGCCTGCATAAACTTTGCTGACGGCACCGGTCAGATTGTCCACTGTCAGGCTGTCGCGCGGACGGGCGGTCTCGGTGTGTTTGTATTCGGCGCCGGCAACGACGGTTTGTTTGACCGCGCCGTCAAATTCCCATACGCTGCGTCCGTTCAGCCCGCGTATGGTCTGATTGAAACCGTAGTCGGAATAACGGGTCGAGTTACCTAATTGGCGCGTGCCCATACGCGTAATGCTCGCATCGACGGCATCGTCTTCCGTACGCAGTTTTTGCTGATAGGCAGTCAGGTTGGCTTCTTTCAGACGGCCTTCGCCAGTGTAGCGGTAGCCTGCTTCGATACGTTGACGGCGGATACGGTCGCGGGCGTTGCTCTCAGATGTTGCGATGGTTACCGGCCCGCGCGATTGCGAACCCAAGCCGTTTGCCAATACGGTATCGTTGGCGTGGTAATACTGTTCGTACAAAGTTTCCAAGCGGTGGCGTTCGTTGCCGATATTGCCTTTCGCCAAGATATTATAGGCATTGTTTTTCTGAGGGTTGGTGGCAGTACGCGCAGTCGAGTAGCTGGTATCGCTGCCCATGTTTTCGGTTTCATGACCTTGACGGCGCGTCAGCATCAGCAGACCTTCGGCGTTTTCATGGAAACCTGCCACAGTCGCCGTCACGCCATGGCTGCGGTCACGGCCGCGGTAGCTGTGTTTTAAACCGAAATACCCGCGTTTGCCCGCATCGACAAAATCGCTCGGTGAGAGCGTCACCATGTTCACCACGCCGCCAAGCGCATCACTACCGTACAGCGCGGAATAAGGGCCTTTGACAATATCGACCTGCTTGAGCGTGTCGCTTTCGACCATATCGCGTCCCGAAATCGCGCCGTTGGAACCGCCGCCTGCATAAGATTCGGGAATGCGTACGCCGTCCACCATCATCAGAATGCGGTTGCCGTCTATGCCTCGGATATTGATACCCGCATGACCGCGGCGATTGTTGTCTGACGGCACGCTGACGCCGAATTCATACATCACGATATCGTCTAAATTCTGTGCCGAGGCTTGATTCAAGGTTTTGCGTCCGATAACCGACACATTCGGCGCCGCTTTATCCAAGGTTTGCGCATTACGGTCGGCCGTAACCACCACAGGCTCTATTTCTGCCTGAGCCACCGGCATCTGAGCCGCATATAACTGTCCGGAAAAAACCGCCCCTATTACACAGGCAATCGCTTTCTTTTTCATTACACAACCTTATTATTTGAATAAAAATGGTTTGCATTTATAAAATAAATAGGCGATTTTTGCAAGTTTAGAAACCACAAGATAGCACTAAAACCACTTCAAAAACGCAAAATATAGTATGACGTAGCTGGATAAATAATGGGGCTGACGTAGATTAGCCCTAAATTCCACACCAATCCCGCAGAATTTTAAGCTGTTGAGACGGTGTGCCGAAGTTAAACTGAAATTCGCATTCTTTCAAGAACAGCGGGAAGGATTTGCGATCAATTCCGTTGTATTTACGCAAGACGCGTTTTGCCTGATTCCAAAAATTCTCAATGTCGTTAATGTGGTTCTGACGGTCTGCAAATTCCTTGGAATGGTTGATACGGTAATGGATAAAACCGCTTACGTCCAGCTTGTCATAGCTGCTCAGGCTATCCGTGTAAACAATGCTGTCCGGCATGATTTTCTGTTTGATAACAGGCATCAAAGTATCAGATTTGGCATTATCTACGACAACGGTATAGACCCGTCCGTTGCGTTTCAGGATGCCAAAGACAACTACTTTTCCTGCTGCGCCGCGACCACGTCTGCCTTTACGCCTTCCGCCGAAATAACTTTCGTCCAGCTCAACAGAGCTCTCAAAAACCTCATCGGCAACCAAGGCCAGATAATGGCTGATAACCATACGAATTTTGCGGTAGAACAGAATAGCGGAGTTGGGCTGAATGCCCAAAATATCGGCAGCGGAACGGGCGGTAACTTGGAGTACAAAAAATTCAAGTAGTTTCTTTTGAACTCTCTTGCTTAATTTACAATTGGTTATCTGCATTTTCGTAGCCTAGCATAACCGCTAATCTACGTCAGCCCCTAGATTTTTACCATAGGTATATTTCTTTTCATCTGATTTAGATAACCGATAACATCATGAAGCCTGCTTTTTACCTCCCAATATTGTTTTTACTTTCAGCGTGCCGTCCTGAAGCTGAGACAGCCGACATGGCTGCACCAACGGCGCGTAAGCCTTCTTAATTACGAGTCTGAAAAGCGTCAAACTGTAGCCACCCCAGTTAAAACACAAATTCCTGCATTATCTGCAATCAAAAACCAAGCTGATTTTGACTTACTGTCGCGTATTTATGAGCAAGGTAGTGAATATGAAATTCCTCATATCCTTTTCCTCATCGATCGTGAAAATAATAACCGTACAGACTACATCAATACTCCCAAATTTCGGCTGCATGAGCACTATCTGGCTACCATCTTGAAACCCATGCTGTCAAAAACTGAATTGAATCAACAATACCGTAGTCCTAACCGGCGTTATCTGTTGGGTACTATCAGTTGGCAGAATAGTACTCAAGAATATGTTTATGAGTTTTGGGAAGGAGACAAAATCACACCTGAATTGTTGAAATTGGCGGCAGGCCGTCTGAAAGACAGTTTCTACGCTCCGTTGCGTTATAAAACCAATTCTTTATGGCAGGAAA
Source organism: Neisseria sp. P0021.S006 (assembly GCF_051956895.1). Taxonomy (NCBI): domain Bacteria; kingdom Pseudomonadati; phylum Pseudomonadota; class Betaproteobacteria; order Neisseriales; family Neisseriaceae; genus Neisseria; species Neisseria sp. P0021.S006. The sequence goes on along the minus strand of NZ_JBQCWZ010000022.1, from coordinate 15,839 downwards.
CCGTTGCCGAGCAAAGCAAAGTTCCTTTTATTACCCAAGAAAGTTTGATTAAAAATTTCCCCTACCTGCCTCTAAACCAAGGTAAAGCGATAGGTACATTACGCGTTATTGTCAAAGAAGATGATCTTCATAATGTTGGCGCCGACGATATTATTATTTTGAAAGAGGTTCCCCTAGAGCTGCCACCTGTGGCAGGGATTATCAGCGAGAAACCATCTACTGCACTATCGCATGTGAATGTATTGGCACGCGGCTGGGGGATTCCCAATATTTACCTTAAAGACGCAGAAAAAATCCTAACCCCATATATTGGCCGTCGTATCGAATTTGAAGCGACTGCTAAGCAATACCGAATTGTCCAAACCAACCGGAACACTACCAGTAAAAGCTTTTCAGACGGCCTTACCCTGCCCCAACCTGATGTTTCCGATTATGGCCTTAGGGCTTTGTCAAACCTGCGCCGTGATGACAGCCGTTACTGCGGCAGTAAGGCTGCCAACCTCGGTCATATCCGCGCCCATATTAAAGGTAGTAATGTACCTGACGGATTCTGCATTCCGTTTGCCTATTATCAAGCCATGATGGATAGGCTGGGTATTAATGCAACAACACTGGCCCAAATCGAAACACAAAGTGATGGAGACAACCGCAAGCGCCGTACTGCTTTACTCACGCTGCAGAAAAAAATTACCGATGCCGAAATCCCGTCGGAATGGAAACATAAATGGGCTGAGCAATGGCGCAATCAATTAAACAGCAAAGGCGTGTTTGTCCGCAGCTCCTCTAATTCCGAAGACCTACCCAATTTCAGCGGCGCAGGGCTGTACACCACCGTGCCAAATGTTACCGATGAAAACGCGTTGGCCGAAGCAGTGAAGCAATCTTGGGCTTCTGTTTTCAATTACAGTGCATACGAAGCCCGCCGTATTGCCGGATTGCCTCACGATAGCGTGAAAATGAGTGTCTTTGTGCAACAAAGCATCAATGCAGATCTCTCCGGCGTGTTGGTTACCATCAATCCTTATGATATTGCTCAGAAAAATAGCGCCTACATTGCCGCCAAACGCGGGTTGGGTATTCGTGTCGTTGAAGGCAAACGGGTAGCCGAACAGGTGGTCTATAACCGTCGCAATGATTCTGTACAACGTCTCAGCTCCTCTAATGAAACCACAGCGTTGCAACTGGATAAAAATGGTGGAGTACGGGAGGTGCCTGTAACCAGTGGCAATGTGATGAATCAAGAACAAATCCGTCGCCTTGACCAAACCGGCCAACAAATCAAACAGCTATTTGCCAATGGCGAGCAGGATATCGAATGGGCGTTTGACAATGGTAAGCTTGTTATCCTCCAAGCACGACCGTATCTAAACGGTACACGTTAAAGTAAAAGGCCGTTTGAAATTATCGTTTCAGACGGCCTTTGCATCATAAGTTAGTTATACCCTATACTTCCAGATCTCCAAGGAACTATGATGTCAAAACAACTCACTTTTTATTTTATTCGCCATGGCCGTACCCAATGGAACGAACAAGAGCTTTTGCAGGGATCAGGCAATTCACCACTGACCGAACAAGGAATTACAGGAGCTCAGAAAACCGGGGCGGCGCTACAACAAGTAGAATTTACCGCTGCTTATTCCAGCATTTTACAACGTGCCATTGATACGGCTGGCCATATTATCGGTCAGCGTCCTATTCCTCTTTTTCAGCACTGTGGACTAAATGAGCAATCTTTTGGAAGTTGGGAAGGTATGCAGATCACTGACCTACGGAAGTTAACCGAATTTAAACAACTGACCAATGACCCGGCAGCTTATAAAGCATTAAGCAATGGTGGCGAAACCTTTGAACAATTAGCAGTACGTGCAATGGACGCCCTTTGCGATATCATTAAAGTACATCAATCGGGAGCCAATATTTTAGTGGTATCACATGGCCATACCTTGCGGCTTTTATTATCCTTACTAGGCGGAGCGACTTGGGAAAACCATCGTGATGAGGGTAAATCCGTGTCATTGTTAAATACTTCGATCAGTATTGTGAAATACGATAGTGAAAGCGGTTTTCATATTGAGCAACTTAACGATGTGGCTCATTTACAATGATCACAACTATTCATCAATAATAAAAAAGGTGGGCATTTTTACCCACCTTTTTTGCCATTAGCCGAATACTTTTTCCAAGTATGCTTGATAGTCTACTAAATATTGTTCTACTTGTGGATTTTTAATCACATCGTTACATACGAATGTTGGCAGACGGGTCAAACCGATGAACTCATTGAGTTTGTGGAAGTGCATGTATAAAGCATCCACACCTTTACCTTCGAAGAAGTCGCCTTCGCGAGTAAAGGCTTCAATCGGGGCATTCCAAGTAAGCGAGAGCATGTGTTTTTTACCTTGCAACAAACCACCTGTGCCGTAGCCTTCAGTCGGATTGACACGATGGCGACCATCACTATGGTAAAGCTTGCCGTGTCCGGCGGTTAATACTTCGTCTATGTATTTTTTCACTGTCCAAGGTTCGTGCATCCACCAGCCCGGCATCTGCCAAATCACGGCATCCATCCATAAGAATTTTTCGATTTCTGCTTCAACATCATAGCCGGCATCAATCACGGTTTCTTGTATATTGTGTCCAAGTACGGTCAAAACTTCTTTCGCTTTTTTATGAAGCGTGTGGTTTAACTCACCATGCGAATGTCCGAAATTTTTACCACCGTCTAGTAATAAAATATTCATCTTTTGCTCCTACAACAAATAATTCTGAAAAATGAGAGCTTCAATTATGCCTTTTTACTGCATCTTTTAAAAGTACATTGGCTTGCACGCTTTTACAGACCATAAAGGGAAATTTATCATACCTATCATTAGCATTCATTATCTTCCTTCAACCAAATAAGCCTTTTCAATCAGCTCTCTAACCCAGCGATACGCAGGATCTTTATGTGTCCGTTCGTGCCAAATCAATGTTTTGGTAAAACCTTGAATTTCAAGGGGGGGGCTCAAAGCGTTTGAGATTGGGCAAGTTGCTAATTAAACGTTCAGTCAGGACTACCAATAAATCGCTTTGTTCTAGTAATTCAGGCAAAACAATAAAGTTTTGTACCGATAGACTGACATTTCTTTGTAGCCCCATCGCTTTCAGGGCTTGGTCAATAACACCGCTGAAGTTACCGCCATGATAGGAAATCAAGGCTTGTTCTAACTGGCAAAATTGCTCAAGGGTAAGTTCTGTTTGTTGGGCTATTGGGTGATCGTGGCGAACGGCACAAATATAGCGTTCATCATACAGATTTTTTGCATGAATATCCGGTGCTTGGAAGTCTAGTGTAACCACCGCAAAGTCAATTTACTGCTGTTCAAGCTGATTTTGTACGATGCTTTCGTTAATCGCCAGCACCACCACTTTAATTTTCGGCGCTTGGATTTTAGAAAGCCTGCCTAACAACCGCGTGCGTGTATTAACCGAAGAAAGCCAAATCGGCAAACTCGCCAAAGGCTTGGCAGTAACTGTGCCAAATCCAATGGTAAACGGCCATCAAGCATGGTTAGACGGTTTAACAAAAGCCGCGAAAAAATAAAGCAGCCTGCACTTTGAAAAACAAGGTACAGGCTGCTTTAGGATAATGAGCCGTTTATCAATCCAGTTTCAGGATTTCTCCGTCTTCCGGAACGTTCACACGGCTTTCAATGCCTTGACCGCGTATAAATTTACGCATATCGGTGCGGCTGACGGCGGTATGATTCACGGTATCCATGTGTACGGTGATGATTTTGGCTTTAGGCATGACTTGGCTGGCTTTTAATACATCAGCCGTCCCCATAATAATGCCGTCTGAAATGCCTGAAATCAGCGCGTAGCCCGTGTTCATAATCAGATAATCGGGTTTGTAGCGGTTCAATGCTTTGTTTACATCTGCCGTCCACACAGTATCACCCATAATATAAGCGGTTTTGTGTCCGCTGCTTTGAAATACCACACCCATTGCATCGCCTAAGATTTCGGCTAGCTGAGGGTTGGCATACATGGCTTCTGTACCATGTACGCCGCCGGTTTTGCTGATGGTTACACCGTTGAATACAGTGCTGCCGTTCAACACGCGTACATCAGTAAAGCCTTGGCTGCGGATTTTTGCCGCGTCGGCTTGGTGCTGCACATATACGGGCAGGTTTTTCGGAATGGAACGTGCGGCGGTTTCGTCCCAATGGTCTTCGTGAGTATGGGTAACGACAACTGCATCCACACCGTCCAAAATTTTATTCACGCTCATCGGCAGCCCGACCAGCGGCATTTTGGCTTGGCTGTTGAACGTGCCGGCAAAGCCGTTCATGGAGTGCTTGGGTGCGAAAAACGGGTCAATCAAAAAAGTCTGCCCCGCATATTCGACTTTGGCGGTAGCGTTACGGATATGTTGGTATGAATCGTCTGCCCAAGCGGAAAAGGCTGTCGCGCCCAAAACAGTGGCAAGAATAAATTGCTTGGATTTCATGATGTTGCTCCTTAGAAAATTATGGAGCGTATTTTAAGCTGCAGGTGTATCGGCTAAAATAGGCAATATTGCCAACAAACGCAAGGATAGTGCCAAAATGTCGTCTGAAAACGAGCGTAACGAGTTTCGCCAAAATCAAACTGTTCCCAAAATCGTGCTATATGCTCAATCGGGCATGAATGATTTTGTCTTCAACATTCCCTTTTCTGTTTTTCAGACGACCTATCGGGACAATCCGCTCTTTGACCTGAAAATCTGTTCCGATGATAGCAAAGACGTTATCACGGCACTGGGCGCAAGCATTCCCGTACACGACGGATTGGATTTGACGGAAGAAGCCGACATCATCGTCATCGCAGGCTGGCGCAATATTGAAGAAGCCCCGACGCCAGAACTGGCTGAGAATTTACAGCGGGCAGCGAAACGTGGTGCGCATATCACCGCCCTATGTTACGGCACTTACGCCCTTGCCTACACAGGACTTTTAGACGGCAGAACCGCCGCCACCCACTGGCTTGCCGAAGACGACTTTGTCCGCCGTTTCCCTAAAATTCATCTGGATACCAACCGCCTATATGCAGAAGACGGCAACTTTTTAACATCGGCAGGTGCGGCGGGTGGGCTGGATTGTTGCCTGTACCTCATCCGCAAAATCCACGGTGCAACCGTTGCCAACGACCTTGCCCGTACCTTGGTTGCGGCACCACACCGCGAAGGCGGGCAGGCACAGTTTATCCACCGACCTGTCGAACGTCGTACCGCCGATGACAAAATCAATCACCTATTGGACGAACTGCGCCAAAACCTTGCGACCCCATACCGCTTGGACGATTTGGCAAAAAAATTAGCCGTTTCCCGCCGTACCTTTATCCGCCATTTTTCTCAAGCCACAGGCATGAATTTCGGTGAGTGGCTCACCACAGAGCGGCTATGGCAGGTACAGGATTTGTTGGAAAATACGGATTTGCCGATAGAACGCATCGCCGAACAAAGCGGCTTCGGCAGCGCGTCAAACCTACGTTTGCAGTTCAAAGCCAAGTTTAAAATCAATCCGAATGCCTGGCGGAAAGTATTTGGCAGATAGCTTGCGTTAGTCAATCCAAAATACCTGAGTGCAGGCTGCTTTGGAGGTCGTCTGAAAACCCAAAAAGCAGCCTGTACTTTTCAGACGGCCTTTTTTCTTTTTCAAAGAGTAGAGAAATTTCAAAGAGTTTTTATAAATCATCTTCAAAATCCAAACGCTTGTTCTATCCTAATCATTTATATTCAAAGATGACAATCTCAATCTCATCCTCGCCAATAGAGATAGCGGCTCTTATATGAATACAAGATGCCGTCTGAAAGTTGAGTTTCAGACGGCCTTTGTGTAATGTGAGCTTTCCTACCATTTTTCCTTGCATCGATGAATCATACTCCCTCTACGATGTAAATTATGTAAACACTGTGTTGATGGTTTATCATAGCAAAGCCTGCACCAAGCAATCATAAATACCGCAATATGTATAAAATCAAAAACCAATAAGAGAAAAAATGAATAAACAACAACTTGCAGCCAAAATTTGGCAATCTGCGAATAAAATGCGTTCCAAAATTGAAGCGAACGAATACAAAGACTACATCTTAGGCTTTATTTTCTACAAATTTTTGTCCGACAAACTGGAGAAATTTGCCCTTGAACAAGGCTTAGAAAAATCAAATTTTGCCGATGAGCTTACCGAATCTAACGTGGATCTTGTCAACCATATCAAAAGAAACCTCGGTTATTTCATCAGCTACGAACATCTATTCTCAACTTGGCTAGCCCAAGGCTCGGATTTCAATATTGCCAACGTCCGCACTGCAATGAGCGCTTTCAGCCGCAATATTGCAGAAAACTACATCTCAGTTTTTGACGGCATTTTCAAAACCTTAGAATCCGGTTTGAGCAAATTGGGCGATACCGCCGCCAGCCAAACCAATGCGGTGAAAGACCTTTTCGTGCTGATTGCCGATATTCCAATGGACGGCAAACAAGGCTATGACGTATTGGGCTTTATTTACGAGTATCTCATCGGTATGTTTGCCGCTAATGCAGGCAAAAAAGCGGGCGAATTCTATACGCCGCACGAAGTATCTTTGCTGATGTCTGAAATTATTGCCGACCATCTCAAAGACCGTGAAGAAATCAGCATTTACGACCCGACCAGCGGCTCAGGTTCATTGCTGATCAACATCGGCCATAGCGTTGCCAAACATCTCAAAAGCGCCGACAGCATCAAATATTACGCACAAGAATTAAAAGAAAACACTTACAACCTCACGCGTATGAATTTGGTCATGCGCGGCATTTTGCCGAGCAATATTTTCACCCGCAATGCCGATACATTAGAAGACGACTGGCCGCTGGAAGGCGAGCCGCTGTATCTGGATGCCGTAGTGTCCAATCCGCCCTATTCCCAGCCGTGGAATCCCAAAGACAAAGAAGGCGACATCCGCTACAAACGTTTTGGCGTCGCCCCGCAGGCAAAAGCCGATTTTGCCTTTCTATTGCACGACCTCTTCCACTTAAAGCCCGACGGCATCATGACCATCGTCTTGCCGCATGGCGTGCTTTTTAGGGGCGGAGAAGAAGAGAAAATCAGAAAAAATCTGATTGAATACAATCATATCGATGCCATTATCGGTCTGCCTGCCAATATCTTTTTTGGTACGGGCATTCCCACCATCATCGTCGTTTTACGCCAAGAGCGCGAACGTAACGACGTATTGATGATTGACGCCTCCAAACATTTCATCAAAGTGGGCAAAAACAACCATTTGCAGGCAAGTGACATCAAGCGCATTGTCGATTGCGTGACCCATCGCCGGGAATTGCCTAAATTCTCCCGCATTGTGCCGAAAGCCGAAATTGTAGCAAACGGCTACAACCTCAACATTCCGCGCTATGTTGATTCCGCCGAACCGGTGGAGCAATGGGATATTTTCGCCACCATGCACGGCGGCATTCCCAAAGCCGAGCTGGCACAATTCGCAGACTATTGGGCAGCCTTTGACGGTTTACAGACGGCCTTATTTACCGATAACGGCACACCTTATGTGCAGCCGAAAACCGACAATCTCAAAGCCGCCATGCAAAGCCACGCCAGCGTGCTGAATTACCAAGCGCAATTTGCCCAAAACTTTGCCGATTTCCCCGCTCGCTTGGAAACCCTGCTGATTGAACCGATGGAAACGCTCAACATCTCCCAAACCCAGCAGCAACTCGCCGAACTCATTCGGGAAAAAGTGCAGGCAATGCCCTTATTGGATTTTTATACCGCCTATCAAAAACTCGATGACCTATGGCGCGCCGATGTGGCAGGCATTGCCGCCGATTTGGAGATGATTCAAACCGAAGGCAAACAAGCAATTAAGCAGGTTGATCCATTTATGGTGTTGAAAAAAGACAGCAAAACCAAAAAAGAAGCCGAAGTACAAGACGGCTGGGTAGGGCATATTCTGCCATTTGAATTGGTGCAAGCCGTCAAATTGCCGCAGGAATTGACAAACCTGAAAGCCAAAGAAAATCGCTTAGAGGAAATCACCGCCGAACTACAGAGTATTTTAGATGATTTGAGCGAAGAAGAAAAAAGTGGACCTTATGTCAATGACGATAATGATGCATTTATTGCTAAAGAAATTGCTGCTTATTTCAAAGTAATTTATGCAAGCGTTACAACAGAAGAAACAATCGCATTGGAAAATTACCTAGAATTATTGTCAAACAAGGCTAAAAAAGCTGAAAAATTAGTATTTATTCAAGAAAATACGGTTGTAAATTGGGAAAATATTGAAGCTTCAAAAGATGGCACTTATGCAAAAGCGAAAGTGAATGCATATTTAAAATCTTTGCGTAGCGGTTATGAATTTGACGAAGATAGCTTAGAGAACAAACTATTAACAGTTCAAGCATTATTGGAGGAAGAAAAAGAAATAAAAGCCCAGATTAAAACCGACTCAGCGAACCTCCACAGCAAAACCAAAGCCGCTATTGAAGCCCTGGATGATGCCGAAGCCCTCGCTTTGCTCCGCCAAAAATGGTTTGTTCCGCTCAATGCGGCGATGCGTAGGCTGCCTGAAAACATGCTGGCGCAATTCAGCCAAAAACTGACCGCACTTTGCGACAAATATGCCGACACCTATCAGCATATCAGCCAACGTAAACAAGAAAGCGCCACCGCACTGGCGCAAATGATGGACGAACTCACCGGCAGCGACTTTGATTTGCAGGGTATTGCCGCATGGCAGGCGATTTTGAAAGGCTAAGGGGGAAAAATGAATAAGCAACAAGAGCCACGTTTGCGGTTTCAGGGTTTTACGGGAGAATGGAAGACGGAAGGTTTTGAAAGCGTTGGAGAATTTAATCCTAAAGCAGAAATTCCCCAAATTTTCCAGTATGTTGATTTAGAGTCTGTTGTTGGTACTCAACTAATTTCCTATAGGGAAGAATTTAAGGAAACAGCACCTTCAAGAGCACAAAGATTAGCTAAAAATGGGGATTTGTTTTTTCAGGCTGTTCGTCCTTACCAAAAAAACAATTATCTATTTGAGAAAAATAATGAAAATTTCGTATTTTCAACTGGATATATTCAAATTCGTCCACAAAATGATGGTTATTTTTTATTAACGTTGGTGCAGAAAGAAGAATTTGTTCAAGAAGTTCTATTACGTTGCACGGGGACAAGTTACCCAGCAATTAATACAAGTAGTCTACAAAACATAGCAATCTTACTTCCTCCAACTGCTGAAGAACAAGCCCATCTTGGCAATTTTTTCCGTCGCTTAGACAGCCAAATTGCAGAGAGCCGTACGGTGTTGGAAAAAAGCCGTCAGCTTAAAAAGGCCATGTTGGCAAAAATGTTCCCCGCAAACGGTGAAAAAATACCGAAAATCCGTTTTAAAGGGTTTGAGGGGGAGTGGGAGCGAAATGAATTAGGCTGCTTGGGTTATTGCTTATCAGGTATTGGTTTTTCTGAAAATGAGCAAGGTGGAGAAAATGGCATACCATTTTTCAAAGTGTCAGATATGAATTTATCGGGTAACGAAGTTTATCTAAGAAAAGCCAATAACTATGTAACCCAAGAACAAATTGATAAACAACGATGGCAAGTTATTCAACAGCTCCCATGTATATTTTTTGCCAAAGTTGGAGCAGCTTTACTGTTAAATCGTAAACGGCTGGTTAATACTCCATTTTTACTTGATAACAATACAATGGCGTTTATCTTAGATTCAAGCTTGGATAATTATTTTATGAAAACACTTTTTGATACGATTGATTTGCCTGCATTAGCCCAAATCGGAGCTTTGCCATCCATAAATGCAAAAGATATTGAGAAGAATATTGTGTTTATTCCTACCCCTAAAGAACAAAGCGCCATTGGTAATTTTTTCCGCCAATTGGACGAAACCATTGCCTTACAGTCGGCAGAGGTCGAAAAACTAAACCAACTCAAAAAAGGGCTGTTGGCGGTGATGTTGGTATAGGGCGGGCGTTCCTGCCCATGATTGAGGCCGTCTGAAAAATTGTGGTAGCGCCCTTACGGAGAAAAAGAATGTTTAATAAAGAAGCTGATTTTGAAAACGCACTGATTGCCTTGCTTGCCACCAAAAGCTGGGAAAAGGAAGTGTTGCTCTATCCCACCGAAGAAGAGTTGATTGCCAACTGGCAGGAGCATTTGAATAAAACCAACCAACATATCGACAAGCTCGATGTGCCGTTGCTTCACACGGAAATGAACCAGATTTTGGAGCAGGTGCAGGCATTGAAAACGCCTTATGCTTTAAACGGCTTTATCAACGGCAAAACGGTGGCAATCAAGCGTGAAAATGAGGCAAGCCGTCATTTCGGCAAGGAAGTGTCGCTGGATATTTTTGACCGTGAGGAAATTTCTGCCGGCAAAAGCCGCTATCAAATTGCCCAGCAGCCCCAATTTACTCCTCGTTCGGATTTATACCCTAAGCAGCGCGGCGATTTGATGTTGTTAATTAATGGGATGCCGATGTTCCATATTGAGTTGAAACGTTCAGGCGTGCCCATCAGCCAAGCGACCAATCAAATTGAGCGATACCATAAGGCGGGCGCGTTTTCGGGCATTTTTAGCCTGGTGCAGGTGTTTGTGGCGATGACGCCGGAAGAATGCCGCTATTTTGCCAATACCGGCGGTCAATTAAATCCGGCGTTTTATTTCCGTTGGGCGGATTTCAATAATGTGTATATGAACGATTGGGATAAGGTGGCGACGCATTTCCTCTCGATTCCGATGGCGCACCAGTTTATCGGCGATTACACCATTGCTGATGCGAAAGACGAGCAGCTGAAAGTGTTGCGCAGCTATCAGTATTATGCGGTCAACAAGATTGCCGACACAGTGGCAAAAACCGATTGGACTTCGGGCAATCAGCGTGGCGGCTATATTTGGCATACCACCGGCTCGGGCAAAACGATGTCGAGTTTTAAATCGGCACAGTTAATCAGCCGCCGCAAAGATGCGGATAAGGTGATTTTCTTGCTCGACCGTATTGAGCTGGGCAAGCAATCGCTGGAGGAATATCAGAATTTTGCCGATAGTAAAGATGATGTACAGGCAACGGAAAACACCGCCATTTTGCTCGCCAAGCTGAAAAGTAAACAAGACCGCGACCGCTTAATCGTTACCTCCATTCAAAAAATGAGTAATATCAAAGCGGAAGAAGGGGTAAATGAGGCTGACATCGAGCAAATCAGTGGCAAACGGCTGGTGTTTATTATTGATGAAGCCCACCGCACTACTTTTGGCGATATGTTGCTCACCATTAAGCACACCTTCCCCAATGCGCTTTTCTTCGGCTTTACCGGCACGCCGATTGAAGAAGAAAACGCTAAGAAAAATTCAACCACTGCCACGGTTTTCGGTAATGAATTGCACCGCTATTCGATTGCAGACGGCATTCGTGATGAAAATGTATTGGGATTTCACCCCTTCCATATCCGAACCTTTAAAGACAGCGATTTACGCAGAGCCGTCGCATTGCAAGAAGCTAAAGCAACAGATGAAAACGAAGTATTTGCCGATGATCAAAAGAAAAAAATCTACAATCAATTTATGAACGATGTGCCGATGGCGGGAGAATATACTTCAGACGGGAAATATCAAAAAGGTATTGAAGATTATGTACCCAATGCGCAATATCAAACGCCGGAACACGTTAATGCCGTCATAGACGATATGCTGGAAAATTGGAAACGCCTCAGCCAAGGCAAAAAATATCATGCCATTTTTGCCACCAGCTCTATTCCCGAAGCGGTCAATTATTATCGCTTAATTAAAGCCAAAATTGCTGAGAAAGTCAGAATTGCTGAGGAAGTCGGAAATTTTGAGGAAGCCAAAAATGCCGAGCTGAAACTGACCGCCCTTTTCGATCCGAATATTCTCAACGATGGGCAAGGCAACGACAAGGAAATATGGATTGCCGAAATTTTGGAAGATTACAACGCCCAGTTCCACACAAGCTTCGACTATGCCACTTATTCCCGATTTAAAACGGATTTGTCGGATAGGTTGTCGCATATCAATGCGTATAAGAGAATCAAGCCCGACGAACAGCTGGATTTGTTGATTGTGGTCGATCAGATGCTGACAGGCTTCGACAGCAAATGGCTCAATACGCTCTATTTAGACAAAATTTTGGATTACGCCAACTTGATTCAGGCGTTTTCCCGTACTAACCGCGTATGCGACAAAACGGATAAGCCTTTTGGTTTAATCCGCTATTACCGCAAGCCGCATACGATGCAACGCAATATTGAGCGAGCCGTAAAACTTTATTCGGGCGACCGTCCTATGGGGCTGTTTGTCGATAATTTAGATAAGGTTATCGACAAAATAAATGTCTGCTTTGCCGATATTGCCGATATTTTCAAATGGGCAGGATTAGAAGATTTTTCAAAAAACCCTGATGATACAACCTCATGCGCAAAGTTTGTCAAACTATTCAATCAGTTCAATGAGCACTTACAAGCTGCTCGGCTCTTGGGCTTTTCTTGGGGAAAATCAAGCTATGATGTGGTACAGGAAGACGACAGCGTGATCACTGCCACACTCAATTTCGATCAAGAGACCTACGATAAACTGCTGGCTCGTTATAAAGATTTGTTTAAAGAAAGTTCAGGCAATGGTGGCGGTAGCGATGATGTGCCATTTGATTTGCGTTCGCACATCAACGAAATCGAAACCGATAAAATTGATCAAAATTATATGAATGCCCGTTTTGAAAAATGGCTTAAAACCATCGGCGGCATAGAAGAAGCTGCTGCACTTGAGGAGCTACACCACTCTTTTGCTACGCTTTCTAAAGAAGATCAAAAATTTGCTGAGTTGTTTTTACACGATGTGCAATCCGGCGATATCAAGCTTGATCCAAATTTAGCATTAAGTGATTACATCACCACGTACAAACAAAAAGATGCCAATGATAAGGTGCTAAAAGTAATTAAAGGTTTAGGGCTAGATGGAGATTTGCTACGTGCACTGTTGGCAAGAAAATATACCAGCGAAAATTTAGACTTAGGCAGACTAAATGACCTAAAAGCTACAGTCGATAGGGAAAAAGCCAAAGTTTATTTTAACGAAGAACGTATATTTTATTTAAATATACGGATTGATGAATTTCTAAGGGAACTAATTACAAGATAGTTATTACCTATTGAAAGATTTTTAAGCATCATCAAATGACGTATTCCTATCTGAATATTAGTCCCCTTACCTACCCAACTACAAAGGCTGAGCCAAATCATTTTCCGTGTTGTAGCTGATAAAATCCTGCTCATGAGGGAAATGGACAACCCTCGCGCGCTGTTGCTGCAGCCAACCTCGGATGCTGCGCATTCCTGAATAAAGGTATGGCACGGTGCTTTGTAGGATTTGCGGTCGGATAAACATCACGCTGTAATGCGGCCTGGCAGAGGTCTCTACATAAAACGCATTGCACAATGGCGTGCGCCGCGCGATGGTTTCAAATTGGGACACCAAATTTTCCGGCATCCGCGGCATATCGCAAGATACGATGAGCAGCCAATCGGCAGTAGCAATTTGTAAATCGTTGGCGGCGGTACACAAGGCGGCCAAAGGGCCGTAATGTTGCCATTGGCGCGCATCGGAGAAAACGTGCGCGCTGCGTTGGGCGTAGGATTCGAGATTGCGGTTGGCACTGATGGCGATATGGCTGACTTGCGGGCGGATTTTTTCGATAACGTGATCTATCAAGGCTTTGTTGTGCCACTGCACCAACCCTTTATCGACACCTCCCATCCGGCTTCCCTGCCCGCCGGCCAATATCAGTGCAAAAATTTTCATTTTGGTAGTCCTTTGCAAAGCAGAGTGCGTAAGTGTTATTCGAGATGTTGTATTTATGGAATAAGTTTTAAGGCTTCAGGCCGTCTAAAACCTGATTTTGTGATTTAATTCACTTAAGATGAATTTTATCATAACATGATTTTACATTAAACCCCTGTTTTTTCTTATCATAACCATACAATTATTTTAGACAGGTTGTTTATAGGCCGAAAGAATGATATTTTTATAAGATTATCGGATTAGTCTTCCTGCGTGCTTTATGCGTTTATTCTCCGGATCTTCAGACGGCCTGAGCCTGTCCTCGCGTTTAAAACTGCTGACTGTGTTATGGGTCGGCTCGGCTTTTTTGTCGATTGCCTTTACCCTGCTGCTTTCTTGGCGTTTGGAAAGCGCGGCCAAAACGATTGAAGATGCGGGCAGCTTGAAAATGCAGGTGTATCGCTTGGCTTATATGGCAAGCGTCCGTACGCCCAATGCTCAAATTGACAACCAAATCAAAGAATTTGAACGTACGCTGGCCAATGTAACGCAAAGCGATGCCATTCATCCGCTGATTCCGTCACAAATGCCGCTGGCTTACGATTTGATCCAATCGATGCTGTTAATTGATTGGGAATCCAACATCAAGCCTTCTTTGCAACATTACGAGCGGCCGACCCAAATCGGCTTATACCGTTTTGCCGGCAATATCGAGCTGTTTTTACAGGCGATGGAAAACGCCAACGAGCAAAATACTTTGTGGCTGCGCCGTTTTCAAATGGCGATGATGTTGATGATTTTAGTGGCTGCCGGCTTGATGATTGTTTGGCATTATTCGTGGATCATCCGGCCGCTGGAAAAATTGCGCGACGGGGTAGAAACCATCAGCGAAGGTCGTTTCGGGGTACAAATCGATACAGACCAAATTCGTGAATTCTCCCAAGTCAGCAAGGGCTTCAACCAAATGAGCCGCCGTCTGAAAACGCTTTATACGGATTTAGAAGGACAGGTTGCCCAACAAACCCAAGACTTGGCCCGGCAAAACCGTGACTTGACCCTGCTCTACCAGACTACGCGCAACCTGCACCAAACCTTTACGCCGCAACAGGCCGCAGAAGAATTTTTGGCTCAGATTCTGCCGGCGTTTTCCGCTTTGGGCGGTACGGTATATCTTTCCGATGAGGAACGGAAACGTTCTGATTTGGCGGCAAGCGTCGGTGAAACCGAAGAAGGAAATCGTGTAGAATTTCCGATCGTTTATCAAGACGAACAACTCGGCGTACTGACCCTATATTTTTCAGACGGCCATATGCCTGATGAGCAAGACGAAAAACTGCTGCATACCTTAAGCGGACAGCTGGGCATTTCCATCGCCAGCAACCGCATGGAACAAGAGCGCCGCCTGCTTGCAGTTTTACAGGAGCGTAACTTGATTGCGCAAGGTTTGCATGACAGCATCGCGCAAGCTTTGACCTTTTTGAATTTGCAGGTACAAATGCTGGAAAGCGCGTTTGCTTCAGACCAACGCGAGCAGGCCGAAGAAAATATCGGCTTCATCAAAGACGGCGTGCAGGAATGCTACGAAGACGTCCGCGAACTTTTGATGAATTTCCGCACCAAAATCAGTAATAAAGATTTTCCCGAAGCGGTAGAATCGCTGCTGGCGCGTTTTGAACGGCAAACTGGTATCCCGGTTGATTTAAAATGGCAGGACGACGGACAGGCATTAAATTATGATGAACACTTGCAAATCATCTTCATCTTGCAGGAAAGCCTGTCCAATATCCGGAAACACGCGCGTGCGCAACATGTCAGCGTCGAAATTGCCAACCACGGCGATTTTGTCATGACGATTCGGGACGACGGCGCAGGCTTTAATAAAGAACATCTATCAAACCGGCCTTCAGGCGAACATGTCGGCTTGGGCATTATGCAGGAACGGGCCCAACGGATTAACGCAGAATTGGCCATTACATCGCAGATTGGGCAAGGTACGGCGGTTATGCTGACTTTGC
>NZ_JBQCWZ010000021.1:0-40019 GCF_051956895.1 Neisseria sp. P0021.S006 | reverse complement strand
CGCCCGACATCAACGAATCCGACTACCGCTTCACGCCGTATCCGAACATGAAAATCCGCTACGCACTCGGCGCGATTAAAGGCACGGGCGAAGCCGCCGTCGAATCCATCATCGCCGCGCGGCAAAGTGGCGGCAAGTTTACCGGCCTCTTGGACTTCTGCGAGCGCGTCGGCAAAGAACACATGAACCGCCGCACCCTCGAAGCCCTAATACGCGGCGGCGCGTTCGACAGCATCGAGCCCAACCGCGCCATGCTCTTGGCGAACATCGACCTTGCCATGAGCAACGCCGACCAAAAAGCCGCCAACGTCAATCAGGGCGGACTTTTCGACATGATGGAAGACGCCATTGAACCGGTGCAGCTCATCGACGCGCCCATGTGGAGCGAATCGGAAAAACTCGCCGAAGAAAAAACCGTCATCGGCTTTTACCTGTCCGGCCACCCGTTCGGCCCGTATGCCCAAGAAGTCCGCCAAATCGCCCCGACCAAATTGGGCCGTCTGAAACCGCAAGACAGCGTACGCCTCGCCGGATTCGTTACCGCTGTGCGCACCATGATGGGCAAACGCGGCAAAATCGCCTTCGTCAGCCTTGAAGATTTGAGCGGTCTGGTGGAAATCATGGTCAGCGGCCACACGCTGGAAAACTGCGCCGACTACCTCAAATCCGACCAAGTGCTGATTATCGAATCCAAAGTCAGCCGCAACGACTACGGCGGCGGCGACGGTCTGCGCATTATGGCAAACCAAGTCATGACCCTGCAAATGGCGCGCGAACGCTACGCCCGCAGCCTCAGCCTCGTCCTCGCCCCCGGCCACGATATCGCACGCCTCGCCGCCATCCTCACCGCCCACCGCCTGCCCGACACGTCGCACATTCCGCTGCAACTGTCGTACAGCAACGGCAAAGCATCAGGCAAATTGAAAATTGCGCCAAAATGGATGGTAACGCCAAGCACCGCCTTGTTTGACGAACTGGAAACATTGCTCGGCAGCAGGGCCGTCCGCGTGAATTGGTAAAACTAAAGGCCATCTGAAACTATACGTTCAGACGGCCTTTAATTTAAAAAGCGCTTTAAAAACATAAATCAGATAAAGATTCAGGCTTTCAGACGACCTTATTGTATAGGGAGATTATCTGAAAAGTTTATTGTACAAAGCCTTTGGCCAATAGGGAAAAGTAGCCCACAATAAAGGGGAACGACAATGCCGAAACAATACCCAGCACCCAGTAAATACATTGGTTCAGTACAGTTTTTGAGGCGGTAAGCCGCAACAGTTTGAAATACAGAGAGAACCAGGTTGATGACAAGGCAATAATCAGCAAAAAGCTGACTAGGGAGAAGGAACCGGAGAAAGCGTATCCCAGCATTGTCCCTATCGTGGCATAAAGCATGCCTGCGCCTAGCGCCCATTTCCAGATGGGATAAAGCCTATCGGGAAAATTCAGTGTTCCGGAGGCTTGGAGCCTGCCGAATACCAATACAAATATGATGTCAAACATAATAATGGCTGTTTTAGTGTAGGGTACGACAATATATATGAAAAGGGGGTGAAAATACCCCCCCTTTCCCTACAGATGCTCCATATTAAAGGCCGTCTGAAAAACAGTTTTATTTAACGATTTCAACCGGGCCGTGGTCGTCGCAGTGGTCGCCATGTTGGTGATGCAGACGGCCGTTGACGATGTAGTCAACGTGATCGCCGTGCGGTACGGCTTCGTGGCCGCAACCTTCGCCGTGAACGTGGCCGTGGCAGGTGTCAACCGGATGGCAGCCGTCAGGGTTGGTTTCATTGACGCTCAGAGCATGCTTGTCGTAGTGGCCGTTGTGCTCATGGTGCAGGTGGCCGTCGTGCAGATAATCGACGTGGCCTTCGTGTTTGATGGCAGTGTGGCCGCAGTTTGCGCTGTGAACGTGGTCATGATGTTCGTGGGTTTTACAGGTCATTTTTCTCTCCTAATGTTCAGTGAATAGCAATCTTTCTCGATTGATTATTCCATCTTATCTTTTTTTGATGCAAACGTAAATAATTTTACAGTTATTAATATATTGTTACGCTATATCATCTGTTGATATATAAGCCTATTTTATTTTTCAGACGGCCTTTCATCTATAATTCATTTATTTTCAGCGAGAACTTCAAACCCTTCCGGCAATGTAAAATATCGAATTTTTCAGCCGTAACAGGTAACATGGAAACAAAGGGATGAATCCTTCAAACAAACAGGTACTGTAATGGGAAAACAAGCCAAACTTTATATGGTTCGCAGCACGCAAGGTGCGCTTTATGATGTATTTTTTGAACGCGGTGTTGCGGCATTGGCCTGGCCTATGCTGGCCGAAGCGGCGGCCAAGGGTTTTGGCCGTGAGGAGCTGACCGATATTTACCGTTCGGCCGTACCGGATGTGAAGTTGAGAACGGCGCAATCGGGCGCGGCTCAGGTGTGGCGGTTTGTCAACGAATTGGCTGATGGAGATGCCGTACTGACCTACTCGCCTGCTTTGCGCCGTTATCGGGTCGGCAGGATTACGGGCGGCGCGGTACATTGTCCGCAATGGGACGATGAAAAAATGTCGCTGGTGCGGCCGGTTGAGTGGCTGGGCGAAGTGTGCCGTGATGATTTGAGTGCGGCTACGCAACGGGCTTTGGGCAGCGTGGCAACTTTGTTTGCGGTATCGGAAGCGTGTGCGGCAGAAATTTTTGAACGCGTGGGTTTTCAGACGGCCTAAGAAGGGAAAGGAAACAGGATTATGTGGAACACCATGCATGAATGGCTGAACGCTTTGCCTGTCAGTGAAGAAATCATTAAATCGGCATTGATGTCGGTATTGATGATTGTGGCCGTCATTGCCGGGCGCAGCATTTTGCTCTCGGCGCATTTTCGCAGCCATCCGGATTTGAGCATTGAAAACAAACGCCGCTCGCTGGTGTTCAGCCGCAACGTGACCATGTTGCTGATCCTGCTCGGGCTGGCGATGATTTGGGCGGCGCAGATTCAAACTTTGGCCTTGTCGATGTTTGCAGTGGCCGCGGCGATTGTGGTGGCAACCAAAGAGCTGATTATGTGTTTGTCCGGCAGCATCCTGCGCTCGGTAACCAAACAATACTCCATCGGAGACTACATCGAAATCAACGGCCTGCGCGGACGGGTGGTCGATATCAATATGCTGAACACGCTGATGATGCAAATCGGCCCTAATCCATTGATCGGCCAACTTTCCGGCAAAACGCTCTCGTTTCCCAACAGCCTGCTTCTGAGCCACACCGTGCGCCGCGACAATATTTTGGGCAATTATGTGATTCATACGGTGGAAATCCCCGTGCCGATTCATTTGGATTCGGACGAAATCATAGGCCGTCTGAAAGCCGTTCTTGAGCCCTTGTGCGCAGCCTATGTTCCCGTTATCCAACAATATTTGGAAAACGTTCAAGCGCAAAAACTCTTTATTACCCCCGCCGCCCAGCCGCGCGTGTCCCGCGTGCCGCATGATGACAAGGTGTACCACATCATCGTACGCTTCGCCTCCCCCGTTTCCAAACGGCTGGAAATACAACAGGCCGTCTTAGACGAATTTTTGCGCACGCAATACCGACTGATCAACCAAACAAAATAGTACGGTTTGTTTATTGATACAATTAAATCCCTTACAATAATGAAGTTCACAATCAACAATAAGGAAAAGTCATGTTGCCCGAATCAGCCCTTGCCGAAATGTATCCCGTCATTATGACCCCCAGCCATGACGGCAAATATTTCCACAACTACACCCTCTCGCTTCTGAACATCGTCCACACCAACGCCTCCCTCGGCCTGCCGCTGCAAGTAATGATGCAGCGCGGCGAAAGCCTGATTACGCGCGCGCGCAACAACTGCGTGGCCAAATTTTTGGAAAACAAAGAATGGACGCATTTATTCTGGATTGACTCCGACATCGGCTTCTCTCCCGACTCATTCTACCGCCTGCTCTTGGCCGATAAAGACGTTGTAGCCGGCGTTTATCCGCTCAAACGCGAAAACTGGCCGAAAGCAGGCCTTCCGGCCGGCATGACCCAAGCCGATTTTGAGCGTATGTACACTTCTTACACCGTCAACACCAACGACAAAGATGAAAACGGTGAAATCGTATTGAAAGTCGATGAAGACGGTTTTATGAAAGTCCATGACGCGCCAACCGGCTTCATGGTTATCAAACGCAGCGTATTTGAAAAAATGATAGAGGCCTACCCCGAGTTGAACTACGTCTCCGACAGCGACTACAGCCCGGAAAACAAAGGCCTGCACTACCGCTTCTTCGACTGCATGGTCGATCCCGAAAGCAAACGCTACCTGTCTGAAGACTACACCTTCTGCTACCTCTGGCGTCAAATCGGCGGAGAAGTGTACGTCGACGTGCAATCCAACCTGACCCACCAAGGCGCAAAAGTGTATCGCGGCTCGTTTGCCGAATCCCTGCAAACCAATGTTGCCAATGCGGTTTATGCCCCAGAAGGCACCACCATGCGCCTCGAGCTGGCTGCGCCATTGCACGCCAATCCGCGCGGCGCAGAATAAGATTGGCCGACAGGAAGGCAGGACACTTTAATTCTGCCTGTCTGCCACCATATAACGCCTATCGTTTTCTTTTCAGACGGCCACAAGGCCGTCTGAATCCATCTTATTCAGGAGAAACCATATGAGCGACAACGTCCTGCTCCACTTGGGCGAAGAACCCCGTTTCGACCAAATCAAAACCGAAGACATCAAACCCGCCCTGCAAACCGCCATTGCCGAAGCGCGCGAACAAATCGCCGCCATCAAAGCGCAAACGCACACCGACTGGGCCAACACCGTCGAAAAACTGACCGACATTACCGAACGCGTCGGCCGCATTTGGAGCGTGGTTTCCCATCTCAACTCCGTAGTCGACACGCCCGAATTGCGTGCCGTATACAACGAATTGATGCCAGAAATCACCATCTTCTTCACCGAAATCGGTCAAGACATCGAGTTGTACAACCGCTTTAAAATCATCAAAAACTCTGCCGAATTCGACACCCTCTCCCCGGCGCAGCAAACCAAGCTCAACCACGACTTGCGCGATTTCGTCCTCAGCGGTGCCGAATTGCCGCCCGAACAGCAGGCAGAACTGGCGCAACTGCAAACCGAAGGCGCGCAACTGGGTGCCAAATTCGCACAAAACATCCAAGACGCAACCGACGCTTTCGGCATTCACTTTGACGATGCCGCGCCGCTTGCCGGCATTCCCGAAGACTCCCTCGCCATGTTTGCCGCCGCCGCGCAAAGCGAAGGTAAAACAGGCTACAAAATCGGCCTGCAAATTCCGCACTACCTCGCCGTCATCCAATACGCCGACAACCGCGAACTGCGCGAACAAATCTACCGTGCCTACGTTACCCGCGCCAGCGAATTGTCTGACGACGGCAAATTCGACAATACGGCCAACATCGACCGCACTCTCGAAAACGCATTGAAAACCGCCAAACTGCTCGGTTTCAAAAACTACGCCGAGCTGTCGCTGGCAACCAAAATGGCCGACACGCCCGAACAGGTTTTAAACTTCCTGCACGACCTTGCCCGCCGCGCCAAACCGTTTGCCGAAAAAGACTTTGCCGAAATCAAAGCCTTTGCACGCGAGAGCCTGAATATCGAAGATCCGCAATCTTGGGATTTGAGCTACGCCGCCGAAAAACTGCGTCAAGCCAAATACGCCTTCAGCGAAACCGAAGTGAAAAAATACTTCCCTATCAGCAAAGTATTGGCAGGCCTGTTTGCCCAAATCAAAAAACTCTACGGCATCGAGCTGGCTGAAAAAACCGTCCCCGTTTGGCACAAAGACGTGCGCTATTTCGAGCTGAAACAAGACGGCCAAACCATCGGCGGCGTTTACATGGACTTGTACGCACGCGAAGGCAAACGCGGCGGCGCATGGATGGACGGCTACAAAAGCCGCCGCCGTTTCGCCGACGGTACGCTGCAACTGCCGACTGCTTACCTCGTCTGCAACTTCACCCCGCCGGTCGGCGACAAAGAAGCGCGTTTGAGCCACGACGAAATCATCACCCTCTTCCATGAAACCGGCCACGGCCTGCACCACTTGTTGACCCAAGTTGACGAAGTGGGCGTATCCGGCATCAACGGCGTCGAATGGGACGCGGTCGAGCTGCCCAGCCAATTCATGGAAAACTTCGTTTGGGAATACGACGTATTGGCGCAAATGTCCTCGCACGAAGAAACCGGCGCGGTATTGCCGAAAGAGCTGTTCGACAAAATGCACGCGGCTAAAAACTTCCAACGCGGTATGTTCCTCGTCCGTCAAATGGAATTTGCCCTCTTCGACATGGAAATCTACCATCAGGAAGATGAAGGCCGTCTGAAAGAATGGCCGCAAATCTTGGACAAAGTGCGCCAAGAAGTCGCCGTAACCCAACCGCCGGCATACAACCGCTTTGCCTTGAGCTTCAGCCACATCTTCGCCGGCGGCTACTCCGCAGGCTATTACAGCTACGCATGGGCGGAAGTTTTGAGCGCGGACGCTTACGCCGCTTTTGAAGAAAGCGACGATGTTGCCGAAACAGGCCGCCGCTTCTGGAAAGAAATACTGGCCGTCGGCGGTTCGCGCAACGCAGCCGAATCCTTCAAAGCCTTCCGCGGCCGCGAACCAAGCCTGGATGCCCTGCTCCGCCACAGCGGTTTCGACAACGCAGCTTGATTTGAAAATCCGCCGTTTTAATTGCTGATTCAACGCTAAAGGCCGTCTGAAATATTTCAGACGGCCTTTTTATAATCCATTCAATATGTTCAGCAAAACAAATAAAACCATTCAACCGATAAAACTACCCGGCGCGGAACGCCGCAATGATTGCCAAGCTCAATATTTTCCCAATGCAGACCAACCGCCCATAAAAACAGGGCATGTTCCCATGCCCTATCATTTGAATTTCAGACGACCTTTCGGTTGTCAAAATTTATTAGGAACAATGAGTACACCTATCCCTAACAAGACTTCGAGAAAAACAGAAGTCCGCATTTCAAACCCCTATCTCCCCCTGCCCATCGCTAAAATTAGTTTTTGCCTTTTTTATCGCCGGCAGCCAAACGCATATTGATAAATTCCATCATCAAATCTTTTTTCGTCCAGAAAAAGGTTTTCATTTTTTCCAAAGAATAGATTTTCCGAATCATCGCCGGCAATCCTGCGTGAACGATGGCCGCGACTTCGCCATTGGTTGTTTCGTTGTCCATGGCGGCTTTGAGGTTTAGATTGTGCGTATTCAGGTAGTTGCTAAGCTCTTTCCTGACGCTGTTGCTGATTTCAAATTGTTTCATGTTTTCCGTCCATAATGTTTTTATAATTAAATAGCATAGGATTTTAACAAGTTTTTTGCATTGTGCATATATTAACTTGCATATTGTTGCGAAATTTACAATTTGGTTTTTGGGTAAAATCGCGCCTGCAACACATTGTTGCGGCGCACTAAATCGGATTGTTTTGACTATTTTGTTTTGGCTCGGGCCGTATTGCGGATAAAATAATGGTTTTAGGTTTTGGGGCCGTCTGAAATGTATTTGTGGTTTAAGCTGTTACACATATTTTTTGTGATTTCTTGGTTTGCCGGACTGTTTTATCTGCCACGGATTTATGTGAATCTGGCGCAATTAGAGCCTGGTAGCGTGGAATATGTACGGCTGACGGATATGTCGCGCAGGCTGTACCGCTTTATGTCGCCTTTGGGCTGGGGAACGCTGATATTTGGCGCGGCCATCGGGTTTGTAAATAATTGGTGGGGCAACGGCTGGCTGGCGGTTAAATTATTGTGCGGCCTGCTGCTCTTGGCTTACCAGCTTTATTGCGGCCTGCTGCTGCGCCGTTTTCAAAACGGCAGCAATGTGTATTCGCACCGCTGGTATCGGGTATTCAACGAACTCCCCGTATTGATGATGGTGGCCGCGCTTTATATGGTGGTTTTCAAGCCGTTTTGATCTTCAGACGGCCTGTTTGGTAAATAAGGAAAGAATTCATGACGGTCGAAATCGAACGCCGCTTTTTACTGGCAGATGACAGTTGGCGCAAAGCGGCAAGCGAGCCGCTGGTGTTGCAACAGGGCTATTTGAGCGTGGAAAAAGAGCGCACCATCCGCGTGCGGATTATCGGTTCGCAAGCATGGCTGACCCTGAAAGGCTATATTTCCGACATGACGCGCAGCGAGTTTGAATACGAAATTCCGCTGGCTCACGCGCAAGTGATGATGGCGGATATGTGCCCGTTTAAAATGGAAAAATACCGCTATCGGGTCGAATTTGAAGGTTTTGTGTATGAAATCGACGAATATTTCGGCGACAATGCGCCATTGATTGTGGCGGAAATCGAATTGCCGTCTGAAGATACCGAGTTTCCCAAACCGTCTTGGCTGGGCAAGGAAATCACGTCAGACGGTAAATTCACCAATGCGTATTTGAGCAAACATCCGTATTCGTCTTGGACGGAATAAGGGCGACAGCTGCACTGCACAGACAAAAAAGGCATGTATCGAACATGCCTTTTTTCTTTTCAGACGGCCTGATTTACCTTACCGATATTTGTATCAAGCTGCTTTCGACATACCGTTTCAAATATCGGGCAAGCCCGTGTGTTTTATCAGTTGAACTTTACGCCGGACGGCAGGCCACCATATAGTTAACCTCGGTCGAGTCGCACAGGGAATAACGACCGCTCAACAAATTGTAGGTCATGCCCTTGCTGCCGACGGTATCCAATCCGGCTTGGCGGCACATACGCGCAAGTTCTGCCGGCGTAATGAATTTTTTCCAGTCGTGCGTGCCTTTGGGGACGAATTTCAACAGATATTCCGCGCCGACAATCAGATGCAGATAAGATTTGGGATTGCGGTTGATGGTGGAGAAAAACACCATGCCGTCAGGTTTGACCAGTTTCGCACAGGCTTGAACGATGGCAGACGGATCAGGAACGTGTTCCATCATTTCCATACACGTTACCACGTCAAAGCTATGCGGCTGCTCGGCGGCGAGGTCTTCAACGCGGATGCAGCGGTAATCGATATTGGCAACGTGTTGGCTGGCCGCATGGGCAGCGGCGGTTTGCAGGGATTTTTCCGCCATATCGATGCCGGTCACGTGTTCTGCACCGCGTTTGGCCATGCTTTCCGACAAAATACCGCCACCGCAGCCTACATCTAACACACATTTGCCTGCCAATCCGGTATAGCCGTCGATATAGTTTAGGCGCAAGGGGTTGATGTCATGCAGGGGCTTGAATTCGCCGTTTTTATCCCACCATTTGTCGGCGATTTGGCTGAACTTGGCGATTTCGCCGGCATCTACGTTGTCGTGTTGATTGCTCATGGTTTGCTCCTGCATAAAATAATTCGCCTGATTTTAGCCGATTGTGCTTCAAAATAAAATGTTTCAGACGGCCTTTGCCTGTTTATCGGCCCTATTTCAACTTTCATCCGTCTGCCCATAAAAAACGCACCTTGTGACAAGGTGCGTTTCAATCGGTGCGGTTTAGAATTTAGCGCCGGATTCGTTGGCCATGTAGTCAACTGCGGCTTTCACTTCATCGTCGCTCAAGCTGCCGTTGCCGCCTTTGGCAGGCATGGCTTGGAAGCCTTCGATTGCGTGTTTGTGCAGAGTGTCTTTACCTTGTTTAATGCGAGGCGCCCAGTCTTCTTTTTTGCCTACGGCCGGAGCGCCGGGAATCAAGCCGCTGTGGCATGCTTTACAGTTCGCTTCAAAAACAGCTTTGCCGTCCACTTTGGCGGATTCGGCAGGCTTGGCTTCAGCGGCAGGCGCTTCGGCTTTCTCTTCAGGCTTGGCGGCTTCTTCAGGTTTGGCGGCTTCCTCTGCTTTGCTGGCGGCGGCTTCAACCTTATCGGCAGCTTCTTGAGCGGCAGATGCAGTCGCATCGGCAGCAGAAGCGGCTTCGTTTTTCACTTCAGATGCAACGGCTTGAGCAGTCTCTTGTGTCTCCTGTTTAGCCTCTTGGGAACAAGCTGTCAAACCAGCCATCATCATTACGGCAATCAGTAATTTGTTCATGTTCTGTCTTTCCTTAATTTTATTTAAATCACTGTTTTATATAAACAGCTTAAAAATTCTAGCATAGAAACTAATACTTTTGACCTACACTATAATAAATATTGGTATAAATCAGATTTTGTCTCAAAAACTGAAAAACATATTGACACCACCTCTCCACTCGGATAGAAATTCACCCCATTTGTCATGAAATGCGATAACTTTCATTTTATTGTTCAAGCAGTTACTCATTTTATTTTCAAAGTTTCTTTTAGAATTCAACTTTTTACCGACTTCTCCATAAGTAGCGTCAACCTAAAAGCCATCCCCATCCAAACAGGCCGTTTGAATCCCAATCAGGTTTCAGACGGCCTTTTTGAATCATGTTAATAAACATTTGCCGCTTGGCCATGCAAAAGACACCGGCAGGCTTACTTGTTTATAGAGTTTTTCATATTCCGACTACAATTTAATCCAATGCCATTAGCCTTTTGCCAAGGTTTCAGCTTCAGTCCACAATCCCCGCTTCTGCTCTGCCGTCAATTTCTTAATGCCGATTTCCTGTTTTAGCGCTTCACTCTTGTTCAGGCCGTCTGAAACGATGCGCATCTCGACAGGCTTGTTCAAACGCGTGTATTTCGCGCCTTTTCCTGACAAGTGCGCCGTAAACCGCTCTTGCGGATGGTTGCTGATGCCGCAATAAAACGCGCCGTTTTCGCACAAAATCAGGTAAACGCTCCAATTTTCCGCGTTCATAAATCCCCTTCCTTGGCAAAACTCTCGGTAAAAATGCGCACGGCAACCTCGGTTTTGGCAGACTGCACACGATAAGGCGTTACCAAATAAAGGCTGACCGGCGGCAATGTCCATTCAGGCAAAACCGCTTTCAGACGGCCTTGTGCAATTTTCTCCCTCACTTCGCCGCCCACCTGCAAAGACAAACCAAATCCGCTTTCGGTCAGGTTACACACGGCGGCAAGATGCGTACAGGCAATGCTGTCGGCGATGTCGAGGAAATAGCTTTCTTCACCATTTTGCAAGGTCGTGCGGACAGGTAAAAGATGCAGCCAGCGGTGTGCATGAAGCTGAGAGGGATGGGTAATGGGCGGATGCCGGTCAAGATAATCCGGCGCGGCGCAAATGATGTACGGCCAAGTCACGAGATGGCGCGCGACCAAATTGGGATCGTCCAAAGCGCGGTCGCCGCCGCGTATGGCGATGTCGGTCTGATTGTGTTGCAGGTCGTCCAAAGTATAGCTGAAATTAAGGACGGGGCGGATTTTGGGAAACTCGGTTTGCAATCGTGAAAAGGCCGTCTGAAAAGCGCGGGATTCGATGACCGTAGAAGTCAGGGAAATGCGCAATTCGCCGACAGGTTCGGTTTTCAGATTGTCGATAACGGTACGCGTATCGGCAAGGGTGGCGGCGAGACGGCGGCAGTATTCGCCCAAGGCGCGGCCGGCATCGGTAGGCGCAAGGCTGCGCGTGCTGCGGTTTAACAGCTTGATGCCGTGCAGGGTTTCGAGGCGATTGATGTGCTGGCTGACAGCAGACGGGGTCATGCCCAGCGCGGCAGCGGCGGCATTCATGCTGCCATGTTCGAGGACAGTAGCGAAAACAAGCAGGGGTTTGATGTCTTGCATTTAGAAATAATTGTTTAGTTTAACTTCACAATAATAACAGTAAATCAGGGATTATCAAGCATTTCAGACGGCCTTACAATGCACTCATCTAATCAATCACATCCCCACAAGGAGTTAAATATGAAAATCGCAGTTATCGGTGCAACAGGTTATGTCGGCAACGCAGTCGTTCAAGAATTAGCAGGCCGCGGTCATAAAGTAACCGCTTTCGCCCGCAACACAGACAAAGTGTTCCAAGCGCAAAATGTTGCCGCAGTCTCCGCAGATGTCAATGCAGCCGATTTTGCCGACAAACTGGCCGGTTTTGATGCCGTAGTCAGCGCGTTCAACCCGGGCTGGACCAATCCCAACATCGGCGCGGATTTCACACACGGCGCAAACAGCATTGTCGAAGCAGCAAAAGCAGCGCAAGTGCCTTATTTATTGCTCGTCGGCGGCGCGGGCAGCCTGTATGTGGCACCCGGTTTGCAAGTTATCGATACGCCCGACTTCCCGAAAGAAATTTTCGACGGCGCCAATGCCGCACGCCATCTCTTGGCAGAACTCCTGCCGCGCCGCGATGTGAACTGGTCTTTCGTTTCCCCTCCGGCACGACTGGGCGCGGACGGCGGTTTCAGCGAAGACAAAACCGGCAAATACCGCTTGGGCAAAGACGATTTGCTGATGGACGGTGAAATTCCGGCAGGCATCAGCGTGGCCGATTTGGCAGTCGCCATCGCCGACGATGCGGAAAACAAAGCGCATTTGTTTGAACGCTTTACTGTCGCCGCCGTTTAATCATCTTAATTTAAAGGCCGTCTGAAACCCAAAGTTTCAGACGGCCTTTTCATATTCGGATTGATAGAAATAAATATTTAATTACAATTTTGCTATAGCAAACATAACTAACTTCCGATATTTCAAGGCTTCCAACCTCGTCAGTCCCACCTGCGCGGAAATGACGGCAATAGGTATTGCGTATCGAAAATAAAGTAATTGGGCTATATAAAACAAAAACCACCGTTTCCACCCACCTCAAACGGCAGGCGGTTTTAATTCAATTTGATTTTTCGAGCCACCACCAATTTCGTTATCTATAAAATCATTGAATTGTTGACGGAACTCCATTGGTCGTGCGATATAAGGAATCGGAGCATGACTGCCGCCCGTCCCTCTGACCACTACGGAGCCATAATTGAAAATCCTGCCCCAAAAACCTTGATTTACCGAAATACTTTCGATACGGTTGATATTTATCTCAATTGTTTGCCGGCGGATAAAGCCAAACTTAGCGATAACCCTTTTGTTAGTTAAAGCAAGCTCGGTTGTCATTACATTCAATACCGCGAACACTATAAATACGATACCGATTACCCACATCAACAGCAGGATACCGAAAAAAATCCTCCAGAATTGGGAAAACCACGATACTTGCGCTTTATAAACAATACGTTCACCTCGCCCTAAAGAGCTTTCAATATAACTTGTCATTTAACATTCTCCACATTAGGTATTTTCCAAAAATACGGATTATAATCCGTGGATAAATAGGCGTCAAAATTGGATATTTTGAGATTTGTGAAGACAAATCTCATGAGTAAAATCAGTGTTTTGATAGGTATAAAAATCCGAGAAATCCGCAAACAGTCCAATATCAACCAAGAAAGCTTAGCCTTACTTGCCGATATAGACAGAAGCTATATGGGTAGAATAGAAAGGGGGGAGGTCAACATAACGGTTGATAAACTATATCAACTGTCTTCTGCTTTAAACTGTTCCGTACACGACTTACTACCGGATGATTTGGAAATTAAAAATACCTGAACCGTTTAAGTAGTCCGCCCACATTGCCAATCTGCTAAAAAGGTCGTCTGAAACCCCAAAACCCAAAGTTTCAGACGGCCTTTTGCTATAATACGCACATTAAATTTACCTATACGCGAGTTCTCATGTCCGTAACCCAACCCACCATCGCCGCCATCGCCACCGCACCCGGACGCGGTGGAGTCGGCGTGATCCGCCTTTCCGGCAAAAACCTGCTGCCTTTGGCGCAAACCCTCAGCGGCGGCAAAACGCCCAAGCCGCGCACCGCGCTTTACACCGACTTTCTCGGCGGCGACGGACAGCCGATAGACAACGGCATCCTGCTCTACTTCGCCGCGCCAGCCAGCTTTACCGGCGAAGACGTGATTGAGTTGCAGGGACACGGTGGCCCCGTCGTGATGGACATGTTGCTCTCGCGCTGCCTCGAACTGGGTGCGCGCATGGCGGAGCCGGGCGAATTTACCAAACGCGCCTTCCTCAACAACAAACTCGACCTTGCACAAGCCGAAAGCGTCGCCGACCTCATCGACGCCTCCAGCAAGTCTGCCGCACGTATGGCGTTGCGTTCGCTCAAAGGCGCATTTTCCCGACACATACACGAGCTGGTAGACGACCTTATTACTTTGCGGATGCTGGTCGAAGCCACGCTGGACTTCCCCGAAGAAGACATCGACTTTCTCGAAGCCGCCGACGCGCGCGGCAAGCTCCAAGCCCTGCAAGGCCGTCTGGAAACCGTGCTTGCCAGTGCGGAACAAGGCGCGATTTTGCGCGAAGGCATGAACGTCGTCCTCGTCGGCGCGCCCAACGTCGGCAAATCCAGCCTGCTCAACGCCTTGGCTGGCGACGACATCGCCATCGTAACCGACATCGCCGGCACCACCCGCGACACCGTGCGCGAACAAATCACCCTCGACGGCGTGCCCGTCCACATCATCGACACCGCCGGTCTGCGCGAAACCGACGACGTGGTCGAACAAATCGGCATCGAGCGCAGCCGCAAAGCCGTCTCCGAAGCCGATGTCGCCCTGATTCTGATTGACCCGCGCGAAGGCTTGAACGCCAAAACCCAAGCCATTTTGAACAGCCTGCCCGAAGGTTTGAAAAAAATCGAAATCCACAACAAAGCCGACCTGACCGGCGAACCTGTCGCCGTCCGTTCAGACGGCCTCGCGCAAACCGGCGCGGAAAGTGTCATCAGCCTGTCCGCCAAAACCGGCGCGGGTCTTGACTTACTCAAACACGCGCTGTTGCAGGAAGTCGGCTGGCAGGGCGAAAGCGAAAGCCTGTTCCTCGCCCGCAGCCGCCACCTCAACGCCCTGCACGAAGCCGAAGCCGAGCTGGAAAACGCCGCCCTCTGCGACAACAACCAAATCGAGCTTTTCGCCGAACACCTGCGCCTCGCCCAAAACGCGTGCAGCGAAATCACAGGCGAATTTACCGCCGACGATTTGCTGGGCGTGATTTTCTCGCGCTTCTGTATCGGCAAATAAAACGGTTTGCCATCAAATACAAAGGCCGTCTGAATGTTCAGACGGCCTTTTTTATCACCAAAACAAGCTTAATTTCACTTGCGTTTATTTATTGGCAGCTTCTGCCATATTTTTTGCGATTTTGGTTGCGCCAACTGTCAAACCGGACATGCCGATCAAAGAAGCCGCAGCCAATTTGATTAATGTTTTCATTTTAACTCTTTTCTGTGTATTTAAGGGTGTGTTGTGTATTTTTTATTTGTCGGCATCAGCCATATTGTGGGCGATATTGGTTGCGCCGACGGTCAGGCCGGACATACCGATTAAAGAGGCTGCTGCCAGTTTAATTAAAGTTTTCATTGTTTGTCTCACTTTCTTGTCTGTCGGCCGAAAAACGGCCTAAGTTGCGTTTTCTGAAGTATTGTAATCAATTCGTTTATAATTGAATTATTTGTGTACTACCGTTTCAATATTGTAGGCGACGCCGAGTGCGGAGGCCGGTATCCCCGACATACCGATTAAAGAAGCGACGGCAAGCGTTATTAAATGTGCCATTTTAAGTAGTCCTTTTTCATAGATACAAAATGTTATTTAACAACATACACATTTTTTCGCCGGCATCTGCGCCGCCGACAGGACGAATCATACCGTGTTAATCGTTAATTAATACGACTTTTTCGTAAAGATAAAATGATAAAAATGTACATAATGAAGATTTTAGTTAATTTATATTTTGTTTTGAAAATGACACCGATGTCTTTTTCAATGACACCGATGTCTTAATTACATATACACTACAAACGTATCTTTCTGCGCCCATAAAATCCCTCCTTTTTTGTTGCAAAATTGCACTCTAAATTAAATATATTTTTAAATTCAAAATGTTACAAAATTATATTTTTTGCAAACCAAATATTCATTTAGTCAAAACCAATACCTTTGATAGCTTCTTTTAAAGAAAACACACGTTTCTAGCGCATATCCGACCATAAAATGCGCTGCAAATATATGATATAGTGAAACATTCTGCATATTGACTATTTCCAGCATGAACAACACCCTAATCCTGACCGGTGCGGCCGCATTTTTTATCGGCGCGCTGTTTGCTTGGCTGATAACACGCTACCAAACCCAAAGCCGACACTTTATTGTTTTACAAGAATTGGCCGAAAGCCGCCGCCTGCATGAGTTTGCCGAACAGGTGCAGGCTCAAACTGCGGCGGACTTGGCGCAAAGCCGCCATACCGTGCAGGAATTGCAAGACGAATTGCAGGAGACAGGCAACCGCTTTGCCGCAGCCGAAAAACAGATTGCCTATCTGCAAGATTGCGAGGCCGAAGCCGAAGCTTTAAAACACGAATGTGCAAAATGGCAGCAAAGCGCGCAAAACCTGCAAATCAACAACGAACGCCTCAACACGCAACTGATTCAAGAACAGGCATTGAGTGCGGATAAAAATACGCTTTTACAACAGCAGGAAACGGAAAAAGGCCGTCTGAAACAAGACTACGACACGCTGTTGGAGCAAAACCATGCGCTGCAAGTCCAAAACGAACGCCTCTCCACACAACTGGCGCAAGAAAAAGCCAATATCGACGACAAAAACAGCCTTTTACAGCAACAGGAAGCTGAAAAAGGCCGTCTGAAACAAGAATACGCCGCCCTTTTGGAGCAAAACCACGCGCTTCAAGTCCAAAACGAGCGCCTCAACACCCAATCGGAAAAAGACCGTCAGGCTGCCGAAGAAAAACTAACCCTGCTGGCAGATGCTCGTAAAAACCTGAGCGACCAGTTCCAAAACCTCGCCAACACTATTCTGGAAGAGAAAAGCCGCCGCTTTACCGAACAAAACCACGACCATCTCCAGCAACTACTCAATCCGCTCAACGAACGCATACACGGCTTCAGCGAGCTGGTTCAGCAGACTTATGAAAAAGAAGCCAAAGAACGCCTGACCATCGAAAACGAGCTCAAACGCCTGCAAACACTCAACACCCAGCTCCACCACGATGCCAAAGCGCTGACCACCGCGCTGACCGGCACGCAAAACAAAACCCAAGGCAACTGGGGCGAGATGATTTTGGAAAGCGTATTGGAAAATTCCGGCCTGCAAAAAGGCCGCGAATACATCGTTCAAGCTTCCAGCGTCCGCCACGAAGCAGACGGCACCCAACGCCGCCTCCAGCCCGACGTCCTCATCAATCTGCCCGACAACAAACAAATCGTCATCGACTCCAAAGTATCGCTGACCGCCTACGTCCGCTATACGCAAAGCACCGGCGCAGAAGCAGAGCGCGAGCTTGCCAACCACGTCGCCAGCATCCGCGCCCACATCAAAAGCTTGGCAGCGAAGGATTACACCGACCTTGAGGGTGTCAAAACGTTGGACTTCGTCTTTATGTTCGTCCCTGTCGAACCGGCCTACCTCCTCGCCCTGCAACACGATCCAAACCTCTTCCAAGAGTGTTTCGACAAACGCATCATGCTGACCGGCCCCAGCACCCTGCTCGCCACCCTGCGCACCGTTGCCAACATCTGGCGCAATGAGCAACAAAACCAAAACGCACTGGCCATTGCCGAGGCAGGCAGCAAACTTTATGACAAATTTGTTGGCTTTGTCGAAAGCAT
The DNA here is from genome assembly GCF_051956895.1 of Neisseria sp. P0021.S006. Classification (NCBI taxonomy): domain Bacteria; kingdom Pseudomonadati; phylum Pseudomonadota; class Betaproteobacteria; order Neisseriales; family Neisseriaceae; genus Neisseria; species Neisseria sp. P0021.S006. Next base: position 22,438 of record NZ_JBQCWZ010000021.1, on the reverse strand, counting down.
GGACGGCATCAACAAAGCGCTTGGTCAGGCTCAATCTCAGTTTCAGACGGCCTATGGCCGCTTGGTTTCCGGCAGGGGCAACCTCATCAGCAGCACCGAAAAACTGCGCAAATTGGGCATCAAAGCCGGTAAGCAACTGCAACGCGATTTATTAGAAAAAGCCATGTCGGAAAACGAAGACCACGCCGCTTTACCGACCGCACAAGACCAAGAAAATGACTGATAAAACTTAAGACATTGCAAATAAAGGGAATTTAACAATGAGCAACATCACCATCGTCCTTGCCGCCGATACCGGTTATGCCGAGCAGGTTCATACACTGATGAAGTCCGTCTGCACACACAACACAAATGTCAATTTCTACCTCATGCACAATACCTTCAGACGGGAATGGATCGACTATACCAACCAAAAGCTCGCGGCCAGCGGCGGCCGTCTGAATGATGTCAAAATCGAGATGGACTTCAGCCAATATCGCCGCCTACCCCATATTTCGGATGCCGCATTTTTCCGTCTGATGATGCAGCACCTTCCTGTCGACCGCGCCCTGTATCTCGACAGCGATATGGTGGTTACCCAATCCCTGCACGATTTGTTCAACCTCGATATGCACGGTTATCCCGTTGCGGCGGTACAAGACTCCTTTCTTGCCCGTACCGAATGGAATCACCCGACCGGCCTGCACACTACGCCCTATTTCAATTCCGGTATGTTGTTGGTCGACCTGGCGCAATGGCGGGAACAGAATATCGCGGCGCAACTGCTGCAAACTGCTGCCACCATTGACAAATCCGTTCCCTACGGCGACCAATGCTTTCTAAACACCGTATTTCAAAAAAATTGGCTGCAATTGGAAGAATCTTGGAATTTTCAAACAGGCGCAGTCCAATATTTCCAAAAACGAAATCTCGGCGAAATATTCCCCAAACCTGACACCGTCCCGCCCGTTATCCACTACACCACACGCGCCAAACCGTGGTTGTGCGATTACGGCAAGATTCCTTTTGAAGAAATCTATTGGCAATACTATTGCGCCGACTGGCCGGAAGCGTAGTCCCAGAAAGGGAATACCCTTCCCTTGCCTCAATTGACCTTAAAACAACCCATCATCAAAAACAAAAGGCCGTCTGAAATCGTTTCAGACGGCCTTTAAGCCATAAAAAAACAGGCAGAACATTCTGCCTGTTTTTTTGTTCAAAACTAACCATAGAGTGAGCATACCACCTTCAATCAGCGTTATCGTTATCCGATTAGATACCGCGCAACAATTCATTCACGCTGGTTTTCGCACGGGTTTGCACGTCCACGCGTTTGACGATAACTGCGCAGTAGAGGCTGTGGCTGCCGTCTTTGGAAGGCATGCTGCCGGATACGACAACCGAACCAGCCGGTACGCGGCCTTGATAGATTTCGCCGGTAGTACGGTCAAAGATTTTTGTGGATTGACCGATGAATACGCCCATAGAAATCACGCTGCCTTCTTCGACAATCACGCCCTCAACGATTTCAGAACGCGCACCAATAAAGCAGTTGTCTTCAATAATGGTAGGGCTGGCTTGCAGAGGCTCGAGGACTCCGCCGATACCGACACCGCCGCTCAAGTGCACGTTTTTACCGATTTGCGCGCAAGAACCGACAGTCGCCCAAGTATCGACCATCGCACCTTCGTCAACGTATGCGCCGATATTGACATAAGAAGGCATCAACACGACATTTTTCGCCACAAAGCTGCCACGGCGGGCAACCGCACCCGGAACTGCGCGGAAGCCTGCGCTGCGGAATTCGTCTTCAGACCAATCGGCAAATTTAGTCGGCACTTTGTCGAAGTATTTGTTCACACCGTCGTTGAGGATTTCATTGTCCTGAATGCGGAAAGACAGCAATACGGCTTTTTTCGCCCATTCGTTGACTTTCCATTCGCCCACACCCAAACGCTCGGCAACGCGCAGTTTGCCGGAGTCGAGTTGGCGGATGGTTTCCAAAACCGCTTCACGCACTTCGGGGGTAACGGTATGCGGATTGATTTCGGCACGGTTTTCAAAAGCCGTTTCAATGATGTTTTGCAAAGACATGTTGATTCCTTCAAGAGATCAGGGCCGTCTGAAACCTATTCAGGCCGCCCTATTACAAATATTTAACTCGTTATTTTGCCATGTAAAAGCGATTTCGTCAGCTATTAACATGATTAGCGCCGAGCGTTACACGGCCGGATTTTGGTTAAGCCAAGATTTTCAGACGGCCTGTTCAAGAGAGTTGAATCGTATTTATTTTCCAACCGGTTTCCCAATCACAATATGCAGACTGTCGATTCTGCCGACACACCGTGCCGATAAATCAATCTTCGCCGCCAATCTTTTGCAGAAGATTTTCAGCCACCACGCCGCATTCGATATTCCGCTTTAACGGTTTCGCGTTCAAATCTTTCAAGGCCGTCTGAAAGTCGGCGAAATCCATCAACTGCGAACCGAAACGGCGCATATGTTCCGTATCCTGCTGACAGTCTATCAGCGCAACGCCCAAATCCTCCAAAAACGGTACGGCGCAGGCAAACGCAATCTTTGACGCATCGGGACGCAAAGCAAACATCGATTCGCCATAAAACACGCAGCCGATTTGCACGCCGTAAAACCCGCCTGCCAACTGCATTTCGCCTTGCTCATCCGGCAGCCAGCATTCAAACGAATGCGCATGCCCCTGATGGTGTAGCTTCAAATAGGCCGTCTGAAACGCAGGTTCTATCCACGTTCCGTCCTGTTCTGGACGCGGCACATTGGCGCAATGGGCAATCACTTTTTCAAAACAGCGGTTGACCGTTACCCGATACGGCTTGTGACGCAAAGTTTTGGCGAGCGAACGGCCTATATGCAGGCTTTCCGGCACAATCACAGCTCGCGGCGCAACCGCATACCAGAAAAACCAACCGTCGCGGCTAAACCACGGAAAAATCCCCTGCCCATACGCCGACAACAGCCGCCCCGTATCCAAATCGCCGCTGACGCCGACCAAGCCGTCGCATTCGGCCAAAGCGTAAGACGGGTCGGGGAAACGATAATCCCGTGGTGCAAGAAAAGGAATCTTCATCGCAAAGCCCATAAAGTTTCAGACGGCCTCAGGCTGAAAATGCCCAAGGCCGTCTGAAAAATCAACATACAAACTGCTTAACGTTTGGTTTTGGTTTGGCATTCGCCGCATACGCCGTACATATACAGCGCGTGATCGACGATGCGGTAGCCGTTTTCTTCGGCAATTTTGTCTTGCAGCGCTTCGATTTCCGGATTGTGGAATTCGGTTACTTCGCCGCATTTCACGCAAACGATGTGGTCGTGGTGATCGCCTTTGTCCAATTCGTAAACCGCTTTGCCGGTTTCAAAGTGGTGGCGTTGCAAAATGCCGGCCTGTTCAAACTGGGTCAACACACGGTAAATCGTAGCCACGCCGATTTCCACGCCCTCTTCCAACAGGATACGGTACACATCTTCCGCACTCAAATGCTCCTCGGCATGAGTCTCGAATAAGTCCAAAATTTTCAAACGTGGACCCGTAACTTTCAAACCGCTGTCTTTCAATTGCGCAATGTTGCTGAATTTTTCCATAATATTCAATATCCCTGTAAGGTAATAACCGTTATAATACGCACTTTCCGCCCGTTTGCCCACTATTGGGCCGTTAAAGGGCGGCAATCTGCCGCCGGTCTTGCAATTGAAAATCGGCGAAAAGAAAAATTAAGAAGATGATTATCGTTTGCTTTTTAAAAATATTCAAGCGATGATAAACATCTTTCCCGAAATGACACAGAAAGGTAAGCCCGTGAATAAAGCCTTATGCCTTGCCATCGCCGCTATTTTAGGTCTGGCCTCATGCAGTGCCGAGCGCGTATCCAACTTTCCATCCTACAAACTTAAAATCATTCAAGGTAACGAGCTCAATCCGCGCGCCGTGGTTTCCCTGCGCCAAGGTATGACCCGCGACCAAGTCCAACTGCTGCTCGGTACGCCACTCCTGCGCGACGCCTTCCATGCCGACCGCTGGGATTACACTTTCAACACCAGCCGCAACGGCATCATCAAAGAACAAAGCAACCTGACCCTGTACTTTGAAAACGATGTCCTCACACGCGCCGAAGGTGATGCCATTCAGAAATCCATCGAAGCGGTTCAAGCCGGACAAAACATCGTTCCGACCACCGAAACCAAGCCGCAATAAGGAAGCCCCATGAGCGCATTGAAAATCGCCATTGCCGGCGTCAACGGCCGCATGGGTCGCGTTTTGGTTGAAGCGGTCAACAACCATCCCGATGCCGTCCTTTCCGGCGCACTCGAGCATTCCGGTTCGGAAGTATTGGGTTTGGATGCAGGCTTCGCCTCCGGCCTCAAAACCGGCGTTACCATTTCAGACGACGCAGATGCCGTACTGGCTCAAAGCGATGTCCTCATCGACTTTACCCGTCCCGAGCCAACCCTGAAACACCTGCAAAAATGCGTGGAAAAAGGCGTCAACATCATCATCGGCACCACCGGCTTCGACGACGCAGGCAAAGCCGCCATCCAAGCCGCAGGCGAAAAAATAGGCGTTGTCTTCGCCGCCAACTTCAGCGTCGGCGTCAACCTGACCTTCCACATCCTCGACACCGTCGCCCGCGTGTTAAACGAAGGCTACGACATCGAAATCATCGAAGGCCACCACCGCCACAAAGTCGATGCCCCAAGCGGCACCGCGTTGCGCATGGGTGAAGTCATTGCCGACGCACTCGGCCGCAACCTCAAAGAATGCGCCGTTTACGGCCGCGAAGGCCACACCGGCCCGCGTGATCCGTCCACCATCGGTTTTGCCACCGTCCGCGCAGGCGATATTGTCGGCGACCACACCGCCCTCTTCGCCACCGACGGCGAGCGCGTGGAAATCACCCACAAGGCCAGCAGCCGCATGACCTTTGCCGCCGGTGCTGTACGCGCCGCAGTTTGGGCAAACGGCAAAAAAGGCCTGTACGATATGCAAGACGTACTGGGTTTGAAAAACCGATAAACCCGCATCATCAGGTTTCATACCTTACAAGGCCGTCTGAAAGCACAACGTCGATTTTCAGACGGCCTTATTAAAAAGAAAGCCCCACCATGTCCTATCAACAAATCACCATCAACGTCAACGATGCCGTCGCCGAACGCCTTGCCGACGCGTTGATGGAACACGGCGCATTGTCCGCCGCCATTGAAGATGCCTACGCCGGCACAGAAAACGAGCAGGCCATTTTCGGCGAGCCGGGCATGCCGACCGAGCAAATCTGGCAACAAAGCAAAGTCATCGCCCTTTTCGGCGAAAGCGACGACGCCGCTTCCATTATCGAATCCGCCGCGCAGGAATGCGGTTTGAACGATTTGAAATACACCGGCGAAATTCTTGAAGATCAAGACTGGGTACGCCTGACCCAAGCGCAATTCGACCCGATTCAAATTTCCGACCGCCTATGGATTACCCCGTCTTGGCACGAAGCGCCCGACGGCAACGCCGTCAACCTGCAACTTGACCCGGGTCTTGCCTTCGGCACAGGCAGCCATCCGACCACCCGCCTCTGCCTCAAATGGCTCGACACACAGCTCAAAGGCGGCGAAAGCGTATTGGACTACGGCTGCGGCTCAGGCATTTTGGCCATTGCCGCCCTCAAACTCGGCGCAGGCTCCGCCATCGGCGTAGATATTGACGAACAAGCCATCCGCGCCAGCAAAGACAATGCCGCGCAAAACAACGTTGACGCGCAGTTCTACCTGCCGGACGGCCTGCCGCAAGGCCAATTTGATGTCGTTGTCGCCAACATTCTGGCCAACCCGCTGCGTATGCTCGGCGAAATGCTTGCCGCGCGTACCAAACAAGGCGGCCGCATTGTCTTGTCCGGCCTTTTGGACGAACAAGTCGAAGAACTCAGCGGCATTTACAGCCAATGGTTTGACATTGAGCCTGCCGAAATCGAAGAAGGCTGGGCGCGATTGAGCGGCGTCAAACGCTAAACCCGTTTTCCGATACAAAGGCCGTCTGAAATTTAATCTTTCAGACGGCCTTTTTGTACTTAAAACGCTGAATATTCCAGCAAAATCAGGTATAATTGCCTATTATTTTGACCTTTCGGAACACATCCGCCGCGCCCGTTTGACATTTCATCGCGCGCACGGAAAAATTCCTTGAAATTCAGCAAGAAAAGACCATGACTGACCAAAAACACGAAGAATACGGCGCCGACAGCATACAAGTGCTGGAAGGCTTGGAAGCGGTACGCAAACGCCCCGGTATGTATATCGGCGACACGCAGGACGGCAGCGGCCTGCACCACATGGTGTTCGAGGTGCTCGACAACGCTATTGATGAAGCGCTCGCCGGACATTGCGACAAAATCACCGTAACCATCCATGCCGACAATTCCGTCAGCGTGGCCGACAACGGCCGCGGCATGCCGACCGGCATCCACCCGAAAGAAGGCCGCTCCGCCGCCGAAGTCATCATGACCGTCTTGCACGCAGGCGGCAAATTCGACAACAACAGCTACAAAATCTCCGGCGGTCTGCACGGCGTGGGCGTATCCGTCGTCAACGCGCTGTCCGACTGGGTAACGCTGACCATCTACCGTGACGGCAAAGAACACTTCGTCCGCTTCGTACGCGGCGAAACCGAAGAGCCGTTGAAGGTCGTCGGCGATTCCGACAAAAAAGGTACAACCGTACGCTTCCTCGCCAGCAGCGAAACCTTCGGCAATGTCGAATACAGCTTCGACACCCTTGCCAAACGTATCCGCGAACTTTCCTTCCTCAATAACGGCGTAGATATCGAGCTGATCGACGAACGCGACGGCAAACACGAAAGCTTCGCCCTCTCCGGCGGCGTGGCCGGCTTCGTACAATACATGAACCGCAAAAAAACACCGTTGCACGAAAAAATCTTCTACGCGTTCGGCGAAAAAGACGGCATGAGCGTCGAATGCGCGATGCAATGGAACGACAGCTACCAAGAAAGCGTGCAATGTTTTACCAACAACATTCCGCAACGCGACGGCGGCACCCACTTGACCGCATTGCGCCAAGTGATGACCCGCACCATCAACAACTATATCGAAGCCAACGAAGTCGCCAAAAAAGCCAAAGTGGAAACCGCCGGCGACGATATGCGCGAAGGCCTGACCTGCGTTTTGTCCGTCAAACTGCCCGACCCGAAATTCTCATCGCAAACCAAAGACAAACTGGTTTCCAGCGAAATCGGCCCCGTCGTTAACGAAGTCATCAACCAAGCCTTGACCGACTTCCTTGAAGAAAACCCGACCGAAGCCAAAATTATCACCAGCAAAATCGTCGATGCCGCGCGCGCGCGCGAAGCCGCCCGCAAAGCCCGCGAAATTACCCGCCGCAAAGGCGTGATGGACGGCTTGGGTCTGCCGGGCAAACTGGCCGACTGCCAAGAAAAAGACCCTGCCCTGTCCGAACTCTACCTCGTCGAGGGCGACTCCGCAGGCGGTTCCGCCATGCAGGGCCGCGACCGCAAATTCCAAGCAATTTTGCCGCTCAAAGGTAAGATTTTGAACGTCGAAAAAGCACGTTTTGAAAAAATGCTGGCCAGCCAAGAAGTCGCCACGCTGATTACCGCTTTGGGCGCAGGCATCGGCAAAGAAGAATTCAATGCCGAAAAACTGCGCTACCACCGCATCATCATCATGACCGATGCCGACGTGGACGGCGCGCACATCCGCACCCTGCTCCTGACCTTCTTCTACCGCCAAATGCCCGAGCTGGTCGAACGCGGCTACATCTACATTGCCCAGCCGCCTTTGTACAAAGCCAAATACGGCAAACAAGAGCGCTATCTCAAAGACGAATTGGAAAAAGACCAATGGCTGCTCGGCTTGGCCTTGGAAAAAGCCAAAATCGTTTCAGACGGCCGCACCATCGAAGGCGAAGAGCTTGCCAATACCGCCAAACAATTCCTGTTGGCAAAAACCGTCATCGAGCAAGAAAGCCGCATCATTGACGAACTCGTCCTGCATGCCATGCTGCACGCTTCGCCAGTCGATCTCAGCACCGCAGAAAGCGCAGACCGGGCCGTTGCCGAATTGAGCGGCCTCTTGGACGAAAAAGAAGTCGCGCTCGAACGTATCGAAGGCCACGAAGGACACCAGTTCATCAAAATCACACGCAAGTTGCACGGCAATGTGATGGTGAGCTACCTTGAGCCTAAGTTCCTCAACAGCAAAGCCTACCAAACCCTTACCCAAACCGCCGCCGCACTCAAAGGCATAGTCGGAAAAGAGGCGAAGCTCTACAAAGGCGACAACGAATACGATATCGACAGCTTTGAAGGCGCTTTGGACATCTTGATGAGCGTTGCTCAAAAAGGCATGTCCATCCAACGATACAAAGGCTTGGGCGAGATGAACCCGGAACAACTTTGGGAAACCACGATGGATCCTACCGTCCGCCGCCTCCTGAAAGTCCGCATCGAAGACGCCATCGCCGCCGACGAAGTGTTCGTTACCCTGATGGGCGACGAAGTTGAACCGCGCCGCGCCTTCATCGAAAACAACGCCCTGCTGGCGCAAAACATCGACGCCTAAGCATGGAAAGATAAAAGGCCGTCTGAAAAACGATTTTCAGACGGCCTTTTTGTTTTGTGCTTTATTTCTTACAACTCAAATTCCAATAACTTCGCGTGTTTACTTCAATAATTTATTTTAATTCGCGTATTTTAGAGCGTTCCAACTGATTCGGATTCGGGACAACCCAAATAACCAGTTTGAAATGCTCCAATCCGCTTCAAATTTATTCCGCTTTCCCCAAAATCATCGCATCGCCATAGCTGAAAAAGCGGTATTCCTGTTCCACCGCATGACGGTAAACGCTGCGGATATGCTCCATGCCCGAAAACGCGCTGACGAGCATCAGCAAGGTTGATTTGGGCAGGTGGAAGTTGGTAATCAATCGATCGGCAACATTGAAGCGGTAGCCCGGCGTAATGAAAATATCGGTATCGCCGCGACCGGCTTTCAGACGGCCTGTCTCGCGTGCGGCAGATTCCAAGGCGCGCATGGAGGTTGTGCCCACCGCCCACACTTTATTGCCGCGCGCTTTGGCGGCTTCAATGGCGGCAACAGTCTCGGCCGGTACGTCAAACCACTCGCTGTGCATTTTGTGTTCCTCAATTTTATCGACGCGCACGGGTTGGAATGTGCCGGCACCGACGTGCAGGGTTACTTCCGCGGTTTCTACACCTTTGGCTTTCAGACGGCCCAATAATTCATCGGTAAAGTGCAAGCCTGCCGTCGGTGCGGCCACTGCGCCTTGGTACTTGGCGTACACGGTCTGATAGCGGCTGTCGTCTTCATCATCGGCCACGCGTTCGATATAAGGTGGCAAGGGCAGATGGCCGTTTTGCTCTAAAAGTTCGTAAACGGTTTGCTCGCCTTCAAATTTCAGGCAAAACAATTCTTCCGCACGCTCCATCATGACGGCACGGATATCGCCTTCAAAAATCAATTCTGTACCCGGTTTCGGCGATTTGGACGAGCGGATATGCGCCAATGCGGTATGCGCGTCCAATACCCGTTCAATTAGGGCTTCGATTTTGCCGCCGCTGGCTTTTTGGCCGAACAGGCGTGCCTTCATCACTTTGGTATTGTTAAACACCAGCACATCGCCCGGTGCGACATAATCGGGTAAATCGCCGAAATGTTTGTCTTCAATCGGCAATGTAGGCAAGGCAACCAGAAGCCTGCTGCTGCCGCGTACTTCCGGCGGATGCTGGGCAATCAGTTTTTCGGGCAATTCAAAATCAAAATCGGAAATATCCATTGTCGTGCATAATTTAAAAAAACAGGCGCCATTATACGCGCAAAGTGGGTTTTCAGACGGCATGTTTTGTCGAAAAACCAATAAATTAGAATAAACGCTCTTGGGGAAATCACTTTTTAACGAAAATCAGCGTTCCTTTCTTTTTTCGCCGAAAAACGCCTTTTTTCTATCTTTTACTGGACATTTACCGACAAGTTCGGGAAAATAGCCGGATTCATTTTTCAGGCTCCGCCCTGTTCCGACATTATTTAAACGCCGGATGGCAAACCAGCCTTCCGACGTATCAGGAAATCATCTAAAACCACTGCGGCGCATACCTAATATGCACTTTATATGCCGCGCAAAAAAGGAAAAGCAATGGATTTGCGTAAATTAAAAAAACTGATTGATTTGGTCGAAGAATCAGGCATTGCAGAAATTGAAGTTACCGAAGGCGAAGAAAAAGTCCGCATTACGCGTACCACTGCCGCCGCAGCTCCTATTTATGCTGCTCCGGCACCTGCCGCAGCCGCTCCGGTTGCCGCCCCTGCAGCTGCTCCGGCTGCAGCCGCTCCGGCCGCCGCCCCTGCCGCTCGCGATTTGTCCAACGCGCAAAAATCGCCTATGGTCGGTACGTTCTACCGCGCCCCCGGCCCGAACGCCGCCGCTTTCGTCGAAGTCGGCCAACAAGTCAAAGCCGGCGATACTTTGTGCATCATCGAAGCCATGAAGCTGATGAACGAAATCGAAGCCGAGAAATCCGGTGTCGTTAAAGAAATTCTGGTTGAAAACGGTACTCCGGTCGAATACGGCGAGCCGCTCTTCATCATTGAATAATCCGCTTTTTCAGACGGCCTTTAGCTTTAAGGCCGTCTGAAATTCCTTTTCTGTTCATTAAGGACAAACCATGCGTCTGATTTTGGCTATTTTCTTGCCATGGCTTCAGTTTTTCACCATCGGCCGTCCGTTTGCAGGCATTATCTGTCTGATTCTGCAATGTACGCTGGTTGGCTGGATACCGGCAGCCATGTGGTCGGTTTATGCCTTGAGCCAATACAAAACCGACCAAAAAATCCGCAACGCATTAGGCGGCCGACAATAGGCCGTCTGAACCATCCGGAAAGATTATCATGCTGAAAAAAGTATTGATCGCCAACCGGGGCGAAATCGCCCTGCGCGTCCTGCGTGCCTGCCGTGAAATGGGCATCGCCACCGTCGCCGTCCATTCCGAAGCCGACAAAGACAGCCTGCACGTCAAACTTGCCGACGAATCCGTGTGCATCGGCCCTGCCGCATCCGCACAAAGCTACCTCAACATCCCGGCCATCATTGCTGCCGCCGAAGTAACCGAAGCCGACGGCATCCACCCCGGCTACGGCTTTCTCGCCGAAAACGCCAATTTTGCCGAACAAGTCGAACAATCTGGCTTTGTCTTCATCGGCCCTAAAGCCGACACCATCCGTCTGATGGGCGACAAAGTATCTGCCAAACACGCCATGATCGAAGCCGGCGTACCTTGCGTTCCCGGTTCTGATGGCGCATTGCCAGACGACGGCGAAGAAATCCTCAAAATCGCCGATAAAGTCGGTTATCCCGTCATTATTAAAGCCTCCGGCGGCGGCGGCGGCCGCGGTATGCGCGTCGTCGAGAAAAAAGAAGACCTCCTCCAGTCTGTCGAAATGACCAAAGCCGAAGCAGGCGCGGCATTCGGCAACCCGATGGTTTACATGGAACGCTATCTGCAACGTCCGCGCCACGTCGAAATCCAAGTGATTGCCGACGAACACGGCAACGCCATCTACCTCGCCGAGCGCGACTGCTCCATGCAGCGCCGCCACCAAAAAGTCATTGAGGAAGCACCGGCCCCGTTCATCACTGAAGAAGAACGCGCCAAAATCGGCAAAGCCTGTGCCGACGCTTGCAAACGCATCGGCTATCGCGGCGCAGGTACGTTTGAATTCCTGTACGAAGACGGCGAATTCTTCTTTATCGAGATGAACACACGCGTTCAGGTTGAGCATCCGGTTACCGAGCTCATCACCGGCGTAGACATCGTTCAAGAGCAATTACGCATCGCATCCGGCCTGCCTTTGCAATACAAACAGGAAGACATTCAAGTCGAAGGCCACGCGTTTGAGTGCCGTATCAACGCTGAAGACCCGTACAACTTCATTCCAAGCCCGGGCCTGATTGAAAGCTGCCACTTGCCCGGTGGCTTCGGCGTCCGCGTCGACAGCCATATTTACCAAGGCTACCGCATCCCTCCTTACTACGACAGCCTGATCGGCAAAGTCTGTGTCGTCGGTAAAGACCGCGACCAAGCCATGGCCAAAATGCGTGTTGCCCTCGATGAGCTGGCGATTACCGGCATCAAAACCAATACGCCGCTGCACCGCGACTTGTTCAGCGATCCGGGTTTCCAAAAAGGTGGTGTCAGCATCCACTACTTGGAACATTGGTTGGAAGAACGCAAAGCCAAACTGGATAAATAATCCCTTGTTTTGACTAAAAATCAGGCCGTCTGAAACGTAAAATAAAGTTTTAGACGGCTTTTTTTTGATGATGAAGTTTATTTGATTGCTTCAGATTCAATGGAACTGGCTGCCCTTATTTCTCCGTAAATCATGACATACCCCTCACCATCTTACGCTTCTTTCTGGCAAATAAAAAACCGCACGGCTGCTTGCCGTGCGGTTTTGCTTTTTGTCTGAAGGTTTCAGACGGCCTTACATCATGCCGCCCATACCACCCATGCCGCCCATATCAGGCATAGCAGGTTTTTCTTCAGGGATTTCAGCGATCATGCAGTCTGTGGTCAGCATCAGGCCGGCGATAGATGCGGCGTGTTGCAGTGCAGAACGGGTTACTTTGGCAGGGTCGAGTACGCCCATTTCGATCATGTCGCCGTATTCGCCGGAGCCTGCGTTGTAGCCGTAGTTACCTTTGCCTTCCAATACTTTGTTCACAACCACGCTAGGTTCGCCGCCTGCGTTGGCAACGATTTGGCGCAGTGGAGACTCAACGGCGCGCAATACGATTTGTACGCCTGCGTCTTGGTCGGCATTGCCGGTGTGCAGGTTTTCCAAAGCAGCACGGGCACGCAACAGGGCTACGCCGCCACCTGCAACCACGCCTTCTTCAACGGCTGCGCGGGTAGCGTGCAACGCGTCTTCCACGCGGTCTTTTTTCTCTTTCATTTCGACTTCGGTAGCGGCACCGACTTTGATTACTGCCACGCCGCCTGCCAATTTAGCCACGCGCTCTTGCAGTTTTTCTTTGTCGTATTCGCTGGTTGCGGTTTCGATTTGTTGGCGGATTTCGGCAACACGCGCTTCGATTTGGGCTGCGTCGCCGAAGCCGTCGATGATGGTGGTGTTTTCTTTACCGATTTCGATGCGTTTGGCTTGACCCAAGTCGTCCAAAGTCGCTTTTTCCAGAGACAGGCCGACTTCTTCGGAAATCACCACGCCGCCGGTCAGGATGGCGATGTCTTGCAACATAGCTTTGCGGCGGTCGCCGAAGCCAGGGGCTTTAACGGCAACGGTTTTCAGAATGCCGCGGATGTTGTTCACCACCAAAGTCGCCAAGGCTTCGCCTTCTACGTCTTCAGCGATAATCAACAACGGACGGCTGGCTTTGGCTACTTGTTCCAAAACAGGCAACAAGTCGCGGATGTTGCTGATTTTTTTGTCGAACAACAATACAAAAGGATTGTCCAAAGCTGCGATTTGTTTTTCCGCGTCGTTGATGAAGTAAGGAGACAGGTAGCCGCGGTCGAACTGCATACCTTCAACCACGTCCAGCTCGTTTTCCAAAGATTTGCCGTCTTCAACGGTAATCACGCCTTCTTTGCCGACTTTTTCCATCGCTTCGGCGATAATCGCGCCGACTTGTTCGTCAGAGTTGGCGGAAATAGAGCCGACTTGGGCGATTTCTTTAGAAGTATCGCAAGGCTTGGCGATGTTTTTCAGCTCGTCAACCAAAGCGGCAACGGCTTTATCGATACCGCGTTTCAGGTCGGTCGGGTTCATGCCGGCGGTAACGTATTTCATGCCTTCGGCAACGATGGATTGCGCCAATACGGTTGCAGTAGTGGTACCGTCGCCGGCTACGTCGTTGGTTTTAGAAGCAACTTCTTTCACCATTTGCGCGCCCATGTTTTCGAATTTGTCTTTCAATTCGATTTCTTTTGCAACAGACACACCGTCTTTAGTGATGTGCGGGCCGCCGAAAGCGCGGTCAAGTACCACGTTGCGGCCTTTAGGGCCCAAAGTTACGCGTACGGCGTTTGCCAATACATTGACGCCGTTTACCATTTTTTGGCGAACTTCATTGCCGAATTGTACGTCTTTTGCTGCCATTTAAATTCTCCAAATCAATATTAAAAATCTGTTCGAGGCCGTCTGAAAACTTCATGTTTGATTCAGACGGCCTTTGGTTCTGAAACTTAATTCAACAATTATTCAACGATACCGAAGATGTCTTCTTCACGCATTACCAACAGCTCTTCGCCGTCGGCTTTTACAGTTTGGCCGCTGTATTTGCCGAAGATCACTTTGTCGCCGACTTTGACATCCAGCGGACGGCGCGCGCCGTCTTTACCGATTTTGCCCGCACCCACGGCGACTACTTCGCCCATGTCGGGTTTTTCAGCAGCCGCACCCGGCAAAACGATGCCGGAGGCGGTTTTTTCTTCAGCTTCTAAGCGTTTGACGACTACGCGGTCGTGTAAAGGGCGGATGGTCATGTCTTAATGCTCCGATAAATAAATAGATTGAAAACAATTGTCTGTCGGACATGACAGACACGGTTTGCTTGAAAATAGCGGCACACTTAGTAGAAAGCCTGCCGTAATGGCGGGTAGATTTGGGTTGTTTGCGACAAATTCAAGGGAAAAAGTAAAAATTTCTATGCAGTCTTTCCAAATATTTTCATACGCAAAAATGCCCGATCACATATTTTTCAGACGGCCTGATATACCAACTGCAAAGTTCGTTTAAAAACAACCCACTTCCTTAACAAATTCAATACAACTCTTTACAACTGTTTCTTTCATATGCATTATTATAAATGATGATTATTCTTAATTGCATATTTTTAAAGATAATTTCTCTTTATTTGCTTTTATTTTTTTATTACTGTCATTTTATTAAGGACATTTCTCAATGAATACGCCCCTGTTCCGACTGAGCCTGCTGTCACTGACACTGGCAGCCGGTTTTGCCCATGCAGAAAATGAAGCCAAAGACAATGTTGTGCTTGATACCGTTACCGTCAAAGGTCAGGCCACAAGCGCCACACATCGCGTAACGACAAAACGTATGGAAGAAACGACTTCCACTGATTTAAAAGACGTATTGTTCAACGAACCCTCTATCAGTTTCGGCGGCGGCAACGGTCAGTCGCAGTGGGTAACCATCCGCGGTATGGGACAAGACCAAATAGACTATAAAGTTGACGATACTTACACCGACAGCCAGATTTTCCACCACAACGGCCGCTTTATGCTTGACCCCGCATTGGTAAAAGTCGTTGCCGTGCAAAAAGGTACGGGTTCGGCCTCCGCAGGTATCGGTGCAACCAGCGGCGCGATTGTTGCCGAAACGGTTGAAGCCAAAGATTTGCTGAGAGAGGGTCAAAACGTCGGTTTCAAAGTCAATGCCGGCATCAGCAGCAATAAAGGCTATTCACGCGGCGCAAGCTTTTATGGTCAGGCAGGCAGTTTTGACGCTTTGGTTTCAGGCAATTTCGTACGCGACAAAGAATACACGGCAGGCAAAGGCTACCGTAATCTGCTCGGAAGCGATAAGGTTTTAAACAGTGGATTGGGTTCACGCGGTTTGCTGGGCAAAATCGGCTATCGTTTCAACGAGGACAACCGTATTGAATTAAGCCACCGCCAAGAGAAGCAATATGGGGAACGCGCCCTGCGCGAAGAGTTCGATTTCTCGCAAGTATTCCAAACCGACCGCCGTACGGGTCAATACGTTTTGGATGCCAACGGCAACCGTATTCCGAATGTCGCCACCAACTCGCCGCGTTACCGCACACTGACCCAAGACACCACCAACTTGGAATTCAAAGGCGGAAACTTGGGCTTTATTGACAAAATCAAAGCCAATGTTTACCGTTTGAATACCAAACGTGATGAAGCCCCCAGTCCAGATTATGAATTGGACGGCGAAGTACGGACATACGGAGCCAACCTCAATCTCGACAGCCGTCTATTTGACCGCCATACCTTGAAATACGGAGTAAACTGGCGCACTCAAAAAAGCAGCTCAAAAGGAGAAAACAGCGAGAAGAAAAGCGATGCCGGCGTATATGTAGAAGGCATTTGGGATTTCTCACCGGTTACGCTGACCACAGGTTTGCGCTATGACCGCTGGAAAATGAAAACCAGCAGTAATACAGAAAATTCAGACGGCAACCTCAATCCAAGCATCGGGTTGGTTTATGACATTACCCCTGATTTTTCCATCAACACCAGCCTGAACTATGCAACCCGCAGCCCCCGCCTGTACGAAGCAGCTTTAGCAAACAACAGGCCGATTATTTCATCACCTGACTTGAAAGCAGAACGCTCGCGAAATGCAGAAATCGGCTTTAACTACCACTGGAATTCTGCCCTGACGCTCTCCGGCAGCTATTTCCATCAGCAAATCAAAGATGTACAGGCCATCCGTCAAGAAGGACGAAACAACGTCTGGTATAACGGCGGCAAGCTGAAAAACACAGGTTACGAACTGAATGCAGCCTACCGCTGGAAAGGTCTGACCGCACGTGCAGGCGTAGCCTACAGCAAACCGAAGCTGAATGGCGATACCGCTGACAAAGTAACGACCGCCATCCCGATGGGACGCACATGGACAACCGGTCTCTCTTACCAATTCGACAATCCGAATCTGGAAATCGGCTGGCGCGGACGTTATGTCCAAAATGCAGGCTATGCCCCGACCTCGCGCGGCTCTGATGTGGCTCTGAATGTCGTCCGTGCAGGCTACGGCGTCAACGATATCTTCGCCAACTGGAAACCGACAGGCAAAGACGACTTGAACGTCAACTTCTCCGTCAACAATGTCTTTGATAAAAACTACAAGCCGCACAGCCAACGCGCAGGTGCCAATTCCCTGCCTGAACCAGGCCGCGATGTCCGCCTAAGCGTGAACTACCGCTTCTAAGCAATCAGCTTGAAAAAGCCGTCTGAAAACAAAAGTTTTCAGACGGCATCTAGCTTTATAATCCGATACAAGTTATCATTTCTATTTACTTTATTTCCGACCACGGAGAAACCCTATGTTACGTTTGACCGCTTTAGCCGTATGCTGCACCCTCGCTTTGGGTGCGTGTTCACCGAAAGATTCTGCGTCCAACCAAGCCCAAACTGCTTCCGCTTCTGCCGCCCAAACCGAAGGTGCAAGCCTGACCGTTAAAACGGCGCGCGGTGAAGCAAAAGTGCCGCAAAATCCGGAGCGTATCGCCGTTTACGATTTGGGCATGCTCGACACTTTAAACAAACTGGGCGTGAAAACCGGTTTGTCCGTCGACAAAAACCGCCTGCCCTACTTGGACGAATATTTCAAAACCACGAAACCTGCCGGCACGCTGTTTGAGCCTGACTACGAAGCCTTAAACGCTTACAAACCGCAGCTCATCATTATTGGCAGCCGTGCAGCTAAAGCATTTGACAAGTTGAACGAGATTGCGCCGACCATCGAGATGACCGCCGAAACCGCCAATCTGAAAGAAAGCTCAAAAGAGCGCATCGACGCACTGGGTCAAATCTTCGGCAAACAGGCCGAAGCGGACAAGCTGAAAGCGGAAATCGATGCTTCGTTTGAAGCAGCGAAAACTGCTGCGCAAGGCAAAGGCAAGGGTTTGGTGGTATTGGTCAACGGCGGTAAGATGTCGGCTTTCGGCCCTTCCTCACGTTTGGGCGGTTGGTTGCATAAAGATATTGGCGTTCCCGCTGTTGATGAATCGATTAAGGAAGGCAGCCACGGCCAGCCTATCAGCTTTGAATACCTGAAAGAGAAAAACCCTGATTGGCTGTTTGTTTTGGACCGCGGCGCGGCCATCGGTGAAGAAGGTCAGGCTGCGAAAGATGTGTTGAACAATCCACTGGTTGCCGAAACGACCGCCTGGAAAAAAGGCCAAGTCGTGTACCTCGTGCCGGAAACCTATCTGGCGGCCGGCGGCGCGCAAGAATTGCTGAATGCTTCCAAACAGGTAAGCGATGCGTTTAATGCCGCCAAGTAATTCGGCGCGGGCATAGCCGCCCGTTTCTTTCAGACGGCCTGAAGGATTTGATGACTCACATGGTCAAGTTGCTTGATCTGAAGTCATTGGATTTAGGCCGTCTGAAAATACATGGTGCAAATGGACAAGTTTTGCCTGTTTGCATCTGTTTTTATGATGGGCAAACCTGCCTTTTTTGCCAAACACCTTAACCCCTCTTTCAGACGGCCTTATTTTTTTCCGAACCATTTTATGTTTCACAAACCTTCATTTTTAAATGCGATCAACGGTGTGGCGCTGCTGATATTGTTTGTCGTCAGCCTGTCGGTCGGCGTGGCCGAATTCAAATGGTCCGCCCTGTTTTCGCTATCCGACAGCCAGCAAGTCATGTTCATCAGCCGCCTGCCGCGCACGTTTGCGATTGTGCTGACAGGTGCGTCGATGGCGGTAGCCGGCATGATTATGCAGATTTTGATGCGCAATCGTTTTGTCGAACCGTCGATGGTGGGCGCAAGCCAAAGCGCGGCTTTGGGTTTGCTGTTGATGACCCTGCTGCTACCGGCCGCGCCGCTGCTGGCAAAAATGTCGGTTGCCGCCGTTTCCGCACTGATCGGGATGTTGGTCTTTATGCTGCTGATCCGCCGCCTGCCACCGACCGCGCAACTGATGGTGCCTTTGGTCGGGATTATTTTCGGCGGGGTGATTGAGGCGGTGGCCACCTTTATCGCGTATGAAAACGAAATGCTGCAAATGCTCGGCGTGTGGCAACAGGGCGATTTTTCCGGCGTGTTGCTCGGGCGGTATGAGCTGTTGTGGGCAACGGGGATTTTGGCTTTGTTTGCCTATTTGATTGCCGACCAGCTGACAATTTTGGGTTTGGGCGAAACGGTAAGCGTGAACTTGGGGCTGAACCGGACGGCGATTCTGTGGTCGGGGCTGATTATTGTGGCGCTGATTACGTCTTTGGTGGTCGTGACGGTCGGCAATATTCCGTTTATCGGCCTAGTCGTGCCGAACATCATCAGCCGCCTGATGGGCGACAAGCTGCGTCAAAGCCTGCCGGCGGTGGCCTTGCTGGGCGCATCTTTGGTGTTGCTGTGCGATATTGTCGGACGCGTGATTGTGTTTCCGTTTGAAATTCCGGTCTCTACGGTTTTTGGCGTAATGGGGACGGCTTTGTTTTTGTGGCTTTTATTAAGGAAACCTGCTCATGCCGTCTGAAAAAAATATCGGTTTTATGGCAGGAAGCAGCCGTCCGTTGTGGGTCGCCTTTGCACTGTTGCTGGTTTCCTGCGTTCTGTTTATGACGCTCAACGTCAAAGGCGATTGGGACTTTGTCTTGCACCTGCGTCTGACCAAACTTGCCGCGCTGCTGATGGTCGCCTATGCGGTCGGCGTGTCCACGCAACTCTTCCAAACGCTGACCAATAATCCGATTCTGACCCCTTCGATTTTGGGTTTCGATTCGCTGTATGTGTTTTTACAGACCTTGCTGGTGTTTACGCTCGGTGGCGTGGGCTATGCTTCCCTGCCGTTGACGGGTAAATTCGGCTTTGAACTGGTCATCATGATGGGCGGCTCGCTGCTGCTGTTCTACACGCTCATCAAACAGGGCGGACGCGATTTGTCGCGTATGATTTTAATCGGCGTGATTTTCGGGATTTTGTTCCGCAGCCTGTCATCGTTGCTTTCGCGCATGATCGATCCCGAAGAATTTACCGCGGCGCAGGCGAATATGTTTGCCACCTTCAATACCGTCCACTCGGAATTGTTGGGCATCGGCGCAGTCGTGTTGCTCATCAGCGCCGCCGTGATCTGGCGCGAACGCCACCGCCTCGATGTTTACCTGCTCGGCCGCAATCAAGCCATCAATTTGGGCATCAACTACACGCGCAATACCTTATGGCTGCTGTTGTGGATCGCCGCGCTGGTTGCAACTGCGACCGCCGTTGTCGGCCCGGTAAGCTTTTTCGGCCTGCTGGTTGCCGCGCTGGCCAACCATTTTTCCCCGTCGGTCAAACATTCCGTCCGCCTGCCCATGACTTTTTGTGTCGGCGGCATCCTATTGGTCGGTGGGCAAACCATCTTCGAACACTTCCTCGGTATGCAGGCAGTATTGAGCGTGGTCGTCGAATTTGCAGGCGGATTGGTATTTTTATATTTGGTGTTGAAAAAGAAATAAATTAAACGTGCCCAAACGTTCGCAAAAATAAATTCAGGCCGTCTGAAATCCATGTTTAAAAAATATTTAATCCTTGAAATGAAACTAAATTTCTGACATGTACTCATAGTAAACATTACTGGATTTACTAGAATTACAAAAAATGAGCACGACATTAAAATACCGTCCCGACTTGGACGGCATACGGGCTTTGGCAGTCTTGGCTGTCATTATTTTCCACATTGACGCCGCTTGGCTGCCCGGCGGCTTTCTCGGCGTGGATATGTTTTTCGTCCTGTCCGGCTACCTGATCACCACCATCATCAGCCGCGAAATGCAAAACGGCAGTTTTTCGTTTTTAGAGTTTTACAAACGCCGCGCGAAGCGCATTTTGCCTGTTTTTTCCTGCGTATTGCTGTGTACGAGCTTGGCCGCCGCAATCTTTTTCTTGTCGTTTGACCTGCGCCAATACGTCAAATCCGCAGTGTTTGCGTTGCTGTTTTCGGCCAACCTGTTTTTTGCACGGCGCGGCGGCTATTTCGATGCCGACGCGGCGGAAAAACCTTTGCAACACATTTGGTCTTTATCTCTAGAAGAGCAGTTTTACTTTGTTTTTCCAGTTTTGCTGATTGCCTTTTTCCGATTCGGCAAAGGGCGAAACATCCGCCAATTCATTCTTTTGCTGATTGTATTGAGCCTGTTGTCCGTCTTTTTGCCCACCTTCGGCATGGATCCTTATTTCCTGCCTTATGTGCGCGCATATGAGCTGCTGATCGGCGCACTTTTTGCCTTTATTCCGCCCTCCCAAACCAACGACCGTTTCAGCACGCCTCTGGTCGGCTGGGCGATGATGGCGGTGATTGCCGCCATGCTGCTGCTTCCTTACGGCGTGTTGCCCGGCGAAGGCAATATCGAACGGCTGCTGTGCTGTACGGCGGTTGGCAGCTTGATTTACTCGGGCAAAACCCTGCAAACGCAAAACGGCTTCAATACCGCCAAACTGTTGAGCCTCAAGCCCGTTGTGTTTATCGGTTTGATTTCCTATTCGCTGTATCTCTGGCATTGGGTGGTCTTGGCCGTCATGCGCTATGTTTACATGGACAACGCTTTGCCGATGTCCGCGATTGTATTGGCAGTGGTGCTGATGTCCGGCTTGTCTGTTTTGTCCTATTACTTCGTCGAAACACCGGCGCGACGGATAAAGAATTTCACCACCAAGAAATTCATTGGAGTAATCGCCGCTTATTTCGCCCTGCTGATTCCTGCCGCCGGCTACCTGCTGACTGCCAAACCGGCCGCATACGAGGCAAACCTATATACGGTTGACGAAAGTAAAATCTGCGCAGATACCTTAACCAAAACCGACTGCGCTGTCGGTGCGGAAAACCAAAGCAGCAAAGTCCTGCTGATGGGCGACTCACACGCCGCCCACCTGACGCCATTTATCGATATAGTGGGCAAACAGGAAGGCTTTGCCGCCGACATTATCTCGTCCAACAGTTGCGGCGTTGCCTTCGGCTTCCTCCTGCCTCAAAGCGACCGCCGTGCCAACCGTTGCAACCCTTACAACCGCTTTATCGCACAAAAGGTCGAAAACTATCCGGTGGTCTTTATCTCGCAACGTTGGTTCCTGCATACCGACAAGCCCGGTTTTACGGAGCATTTCGGCAAAATGCTCGATACCCTGATCCAACAGGGCAAGCAGGTTTACGTCTTTGCCGACACGCCGATGAACGCGCAACTGCCCCTGCGCCATTACTACCTGAAACAGCGTCTCGGCATCGATATGCAATACGTTTCCGAACATAAAAAAGCGGAAATTGCCCGCTCCGCAGAAGCGGACAAAACCATAGAAAACATCGTCAAACAGCGGCCTGCCGTGCATTGGGTCAACATCATGGGGCCGATTCCGGCAGATAAAACCATAGACGGCCTGCCGATATATTTTGACACCAACCACCTCAATACCCACGGTGTGACAAAACTGGCGGAAAAATTTATACAGGACAAAAAAATACTCCTAAAATAACACCGCAGTTTCAGTCCGAAACCTTTGCCGCAATACTGAATGCAAATGCCGCTCAAAGCACAACAAACAGTATGCCGCAAAGGTTTCAGGCCGTCTGAAACCTTCAGACGGCCTAAGCAAACCCATAAAGGACAACCCTCATGACACAAGAACGCCTCCCTTCATTCTTCGATGACGCCCCGACCATTACCGTCCAAGACGCATTGGCCGAC
>NZ_JBQCWZ010000020.1:0-40733 GCF_051956895.1 Neisseria sp. P0021.S006 | reverse complement strand
GCTTGGCATCGCCGTTTTTCAAACCCAACGCGTTGGGCAGCAATTCGATAATGCGCGCGTCCATGCAGGAGAGGATGGCCAGCTCGCGGCCGGGGTATTTGTTGGTAAAGTATTTTTCGTATTCGCCCGTTTCGACGAAATGTTGGTTATAGGCGAGGATTTCGCTCAATTCGCTCATGATGTGCTCGTTTCGGATGGTTTACTCTATTATAGCGGTTTTCGGGTAGTGCGGTTGTTTTGCAAATTCGCCATAAACGGCTAAAATCGACGTATCTTTAGTTCTTTTGGAGGATGCGCCATGTCTCAGTCTTTCCGTTTTGAACAGGTATTCGCGTCCGATGTCCACGACGCATTGTGGGATTGGGCGCAAACCAGCTATGGCGCATCCGACGATTGGTGCATTCTGTATCTCAACGGCCTGCCTTTAGGCCGTCTGAACCCATTATGGCGCGAACGCCTCGGGCAAGATTGGACAGGCAGGCAGTCAACCCTTTCAGACGGCCTGAATTTGGAAACAGACAGCTGGGCTCAGATGGGCGACAGTTTACAAACGCTGGCGCAACAATGGCGCGAGTGCGGTTGGCTCAAAGGTTGGCGCGGTGAAAAGTTCGACATCTGCGACCAGTCGGGCAAGCCTTTATGCGCACTCGAACGCGCAGCCTTCCGTCCGTTCGGCCTGATGAGTCAGGCAGTGCATTTGAACGGATTGGTCGAAACAGAAGACGGTTTGCGCTTTTGGATAGGCCGCCGCAGTCCGCACAAAGCCGTCGATCCAAACAAACTCGACAATCTGACCGGCGGCGGCATCAGCAGCGGCGAGAGGCCGTCTGAAGCCGTCTGCCGCGAGGGCGAAGAAGAAGCAGGCATTCCCGCTTCATTAACACCTCATATCCGACCGACTGCCCAAATATATAGTTTGCGCCCCGTTAACCGCGGTGTCCACAACGAAATCCTGTATATCTTCGACATCGTCCTGCCCGAAGGCTTCCAACCCGCCAACCAAGACGGCGAAGTCGCCGGTTTTGAACTGATGGACATCCCCACCCTGCTTGATGCCATGTTGGGCGGACACATGATGCACGATGCCCAGTTGGTCACAATCGAAGCCTGCCGTCGATACGGCCTGATCGACCCCAAACATCTGCTGTCCGCATGGCTCGACAGCATCCGTTGCCGACCCCATTTTTAAAGGCCGTCTGAAACCATGTTACAACTCAAAAACATCAACAAACGCTTCGGCAGCAAAACCGTTGCCCAAGACATTAATCTAAACGTCGAAGCAGGCGAAATCCTCGCCGTACTCGGCCGCTCCGGCTGCGGCAAATCCACCCTGCTCAAAACCATCGTCGGCCTGGTGCGTCCCGACAGCGGCGAAGTCTGGCTCAACGGCGACAACATCACCGACATGCCGTCTGAAAAGCGCAATATCTCGCTGATGTTTCAAGACTACGCCCTTTTGCCGCATTTAACCGCCCTCGACAACGTCGGTTTCGGCCTCAAAATGCGCCGCCTGCCCAAAGCCGAAATCGAAGAACAATCCATGCAGGCCTTGCGCGACATCGGTTTGGAACACGAAGCGCAACGCAAACCCGAAAGCCTCTCCGGCGGCGAACAGCAACGCCTCGCCCTCGCACGCGCCCTCATCACGCGCCCGTCGCTGTTGCTCTTGGACGAAGCCTTCTCCAGCCTCGACACCCACCTGCGCCGCCACCTGCGCACCCTGACCGCCGAACGCATCCGCAGTCAAAACATCCCCGCCATCCTCGTGACCCACTCCGCCGAGGAAGCCTGCACCATGGCCGACACCATCGCCATCATGCACGAAGGCCGCATCCTCCAACACGGCACGCCGGAAACCCTTATCCACCGCCCCGTCAACGCCCAAGCCGCCCTACTGCTCGGTTTGGCCAACACCGGCGACACACGCTACATTCCCCAACACGCCATTCGATTCGACCCAGACGGCACGGCCGTCCGCATCAGCGAAGCCGTTCCCCTCGCCGAAGGCACACGCCTCACCCTCGCCCATCCGCAATACGGCGATTTGATTTGGTATCCCCACGCTGACCACGATACGGACAAACCGCAAACCGGACAGGAAATCCGCATCAGCGTGGATGAAAGTCAGATCGTTTGGTTTGATTGAATTTGATGGATTAAGAAAAAGAAAAAGGCCGTCTGAAAATTAAGTTTCAGACAGCCTTTGTTATCTAGCCATCAATCAAACAAACCTATCTGACCTATGGTCGCTTTTTACTTCACTTTCGTACATACCTCACGGGCAGTCCCGTCTTCAAACACCAATTTGCCTGTTTTATCCAGTTGATAAACCTCGTCTTCACCGGGCTTGTCCATCTGCGCGACCAATCCGGTGTATATCATACTTTCCAAGAATTGGCCGTCTTCTGATTCTTCCAACCATGCCAATGTTTCAGGGCTGTGGAGTCGTGAAACTTCACTGTACTTGATTTGGCTTTGAGTTAAGGCATTGTTCGCAAAACGCCATTTACCCCCACCAACAACATGGTATGCCAAAACATTGCCGTCATCGTCCACTTTGAGCTTAGCGTCGCCACGGAAACTGTCGTCCTGAAGATATTCGACTTTTGTATCACTCTGAATGTTTTCATCAGAGCCAACGCAATGCCATGTACCGACAATTGGAGAAGCCAGAGCAGTTGTTGCGGATAAAAGCACCGGCAGAATAAAGAGTTTCATCTATTTCCTTTTTTTAAAGAGGCCGTCTGAAAAAACATTTTTCAGACGGCCTTGTCTATTCAATCAAAATCAGTCTTTCAACTTCGCCAACTGAGTTTGAACTTTCGCCATTTTGTCTTCCAACTCCGCCAAATCGGCTTTGTCTTTTTCCACCAGATGCACGGGGGCTTTTTCGGTGTAGCCGGGTTTGGAGAGTTTGGCATTGAGTTTGTCCAAGGCTTTTTGCAGCTTCTCGGCTTCTTTGCTCAAACGGGCGGTTTCGGCGGCTTTATCGATTTCGACTTTCAGCATCAGGCGCGCGCAATTGCAGACGGCGCTAGGTGCGTCTTCGCTTTCGGGCAGCCTGTCCACTGTTTTGGCTTCGGTCAGGCGCGTGAGGGCGGGCAGGTATTTCAGCAGCGCTTCAGGCACACTGCCTTCCACAAACAGCGGCGCTTTCACGTTCGGGGCAATGCCCATTTCGCCACGCAGGTTGCGCACGGCGCCAATCAGGTCTTGCAGTTGCGCCATTTGGTCAAAAGCAGCCTGCACGATTTTTTCCGGGTCGGCTTTGGGATAAGCGGCCAACATAATGCTGTCGGCGGTTTTG
Organism: Neisseria sp. P0021.S006; assembly: GCF_051956895.1. Taxonomy (NCBI): domain Bacteria; kingdom Pseudomonadati; phylum Pseudomonadota; class Betaproteobacteria; order Neisseriales; family Neisseriaceae; genus Neisseria; species Neisseria sp. P0021.S006. The sequence continues at coordinate 37,426 of NZ_JBQCWZ010000020.1, read as the reverse complement.
GCATTCGCCAGAGGCGCAACGACCTGCCACAGCTCTTCGGTAATGAACGGCATGATTGGGTGCAGCAGGCGCAGGATGGTTTCGAGTACGCGCACGAGGGTGCGGCGTGTGGTGCGCTGGGTTGTCGGGCAGCCGGTTTGGATTTGCACTTTTGCCAGCTCGATGTACCAGTCGCAATATTCGTTCCACACAAATTCGTACAGCGTTTGCGCGGCAAGGTCGAAGCGGTAGGTTTCAAAGGCTTCGGCAACGGCGGCTTCGGCTTGTTGCAGTTTGCCGATAATCCATTGGTCGGCAAAGGTAAACGCCAACGGCTGCATTTCGTCTTGGCCGCAGTCTTTGTCTTCGGTGTTCATCAACACGAAGTTGGTGGCGTTCCACAATTTATTGCAGAAGTTGCGGTAGCCTTCGGCACGTTTGAAGTCGAAGTTGACGCTGCGGCCGAGGCTGGCGTAGCTCGCCATGGTGAAGCGCAATGCGTCCGCACCCATGCTCGGAATGCCTTCGGGGAAGAGTTTTTTGGTTGCTTCTTCCACTTTCGGCGCGGTTTCGGGTTTGCGCAGGCCGGTGGTACGTTTCACCAGCAGTTTTTCCAAGTCGATGCCGTCAATCAAATCCACAGGGTCGATGACGTTGCCTTCGGATTTGGACATTTTTTTGCCTTCATGGTCGCGCACGATGCCGTGGATGTACACGTCTTTAAACGGTACTTTACCGGTGAAGTGGGTGGTCATCATAATCATGCGCGCCACCCAGAAGAAGATGATTTCGTAGCCGGTGACCAAGACGTTGGACGGCAGGAAGGCTTTGAGTTCGTCGGTTTCAGACGGCCAGCCCAATGTGGAGAACGGCACGAGCGCGGAGGAGAACCATGTATCCAATACGTCTTCTTCGCGGATCAAACCGGTTTTGCCGGCTTGTTTTTCGGCTTCTTCCTGATTGCGGGCAACGTACACATTGCCTTCGTTGTCATACCACGCAGGGATTTGATGGCCCCACCACAGTTGGCGCGAGATACACCAGTCTTGGATGTTGTTCATCCATTGGTTGTAGGTGTTGACCCAGTTTTCAGGGATAAAGCGCACTGCGCCGCTGTCGACGGCTTTTTTGGCTTTGTCGGCAAGGCTTAAGCCTTTGAATTCGCTGTCAGGCTCGCCGCCGTTTGGCGTGGCGGACATGGCGACAAACCATTGGCTGGTCAGCATCGGCTCAATCACTGAACCGGTACGGTCGCCTTTCGGCGTCATCAGCGTGTGCGGTTTGATTTCGACCAAGAAGCCTTGTTCTTGCAAATCGGCAACCATTTGTTTGCGCGCGGCAAAGCGGTCCAAGCCTGCGTATTTTTCAGGCAGGGCAAAGCCTTGTTGCGCTTCGCCTTTGAAGTTGAACACTTCGGCGTTTGCCAGCACTTTGGCTTCCAAGTCGAACACATTAATCAGGCGCGTGTCGTGGCGTTTGCCGACTTCATAGTCGTTGAAGTCGTGCGCAGGCGTGATTTTCACGCAGCCGGTGCCAAAATCTTTTTCAACGTATTCGTCAGCAATCACGGGGATGGTGCGGCCGGTCAGTGGCAGGATTAATTCCTTGCCGATTAAGTGGGTATAACGTTCGTCTTCAGGGTTGACGGCAACGGCCACGTCGCCCAGCAACGTTTCGGGACGGGTAGTCGCCACGATAACGGCTTCGGCAGGATTGTCGGCCAGCGGATAGCGGATGTGCCACATAGAGCCTTGTTCTTCCACGCTTTCCACTTCCAAATCCGACACTGCGGTACCCAATACTGGATCCCAGTTCACCAAGCGTTTGCCGCGGTAAATCAAGCCTTGTTCAAAAAGGCGCACGAACACTTCGGTCACGGTTTCGGCGCGCACGTCGTCCATCGTGAAATACTCGCGCGTCCAGTCGGCAGAGCAACCCACGCGGCGCATCTGCTGCGTAATCGTGCCGCCGGAAACTTCTTTCCATTCCCACACTTTTTCCAAGAATTTTTCGCGGCCCAAGTCATGACGGGATACGTTTTGTGCGGCAAGCTGACGCTCGACCACGATTTGCGTGGCGATGCCCGCGTGGTCGGTGCCCGGAATCCAGGCGGTGTTGCAGCCTTTCATGCGGTAATAGCGGGTCAGGCCGTCCATAATGGTTTGGTTGAAGGCATGGCCCATGTGCAGCGTGCCGGTTACATTGGGCGGCGGCAGTTGGATGGAGAAAGACGGTTTGGTCAAATCCATATCAGGCTGGAAATAGCCCTGCTTTTCCCAGTTTTGATAATGTTTGGATTCGATTTCGGCTGGATTGTATTTGTCTAACATGATGGAACTTTGTGAAATTAAGGTTATTTTTGATGTGCGGATTATAACGCAAAAAGGCCGTCTGAATCATTTCAGACGGCCTTTGGCATACGGGTTTTAAAAATGGAACAATACCAGGCTGACGGCAATCACTGCCATGCCCGTTGTCAGGCCGTAAACGGTTTCATGGCCGTCTGAATAGCGTTTGGCGGCCGGCAACAACTCGTCCAACGCCAAAAACACCATCACACCGGCTATCACGCCGAACACCGAACCAAACACGGCAGGCGATAAAAACGGCTGCAAAACCAAATAGCCCAAAGCCGCCCCCAAAGGCTCGGCCAAGCCGGATAGCAGACACGCCCATACCGTTTTCTTACGGCTGCGGGTGGCAAAATAAACCGGCGCGGCGATGGAAATGCCCTCCGGAATATTATGGATGGCAATCGCCAAGGCCAAAGGCATCCCGACCGCCGGATTTTCCAAGGTGGCAAAAAACGTCGCCAAACCTTCGGGGAAATTGTGCGCCGTAATCGCAAACGCCGCCATCATACCGACTCGTGCGATATGGCGGCGTTTACTTTCTTGAAACGACGGGTCTTGCGCATCTAAGGTTTCATGCGGGTTCGGCACCAGGCGGTCGATCAGCGCAATGCCGCCCATCCCAGCCAAAAATGCCATGGTCGCCGCCGCAAACGCGTGGTCTTTATCATAAATTTCAGCGAATGCCTCGCTGGATTTACTGAAAATTTCCGTCAGGGAAACATATACCATCGCACCGCCGGCAAATGCCAAACCAAACGACAACACGCGCGGATTGGGCGTTTTGGAAAACATCACCAAGCCGCTGCCTAATACGGTAAACAAACCAGCGGCCAGCGTGATGGAAAAGGCAACGGCCAAATTGGACATCGAAAAATCGGGCATGAGAAAACCTGCGCTAAAAGCTGGGACAGGTTCAGACTAACACTTTTTAATGCATATGATAATAGTTATTATTTATTTTATTGATTAGGTACACAGATTTTGAAACAAAAGGCCGTCTGAAAAATAATTTTCAGACGGCCTTTAAGTTTGAAATGTCACTAAACCTTATCGCTTTCCAGCTTAAGCCTGATAGCGCGACAGGCTCAAATCATCGCTGCGGATTTCGGTGTCTTTACCGCTCACGATATCGGCGGTTAATTTTGCCGAACCCAGCGACATGGTCCAGCCCAAAGTGCCGTGGCCTGTATTTAGGAACAGGTTGTCAAAGCGGGTGCGCCCGATTAACGGCGTGCTGTCGGGCGTCATTGGTCTGAGGCCGCTCCAGAACAATGCCTGATTCAAGTCGCCGCCTTCGGGGAACAAATCGTTGACGACCAAAGCCAGGGTTTCGCGGCGTTTTTCGGGCAGTTTGATTTCGTAGCCCGATAATTCCGCCATGCCGCCGACGCGGATTCTGTTGTCAAAGCGCGTGATGGCGACTTTGTAGCTTTCATCCAAAACGGTGGACACTGGCGCGCCGTCTGAGTTTGTGACAGGCAGGGTCAAGGAATAGCCTTTGACGGGGTAAATGAGCAGATCGAGGTCCAACTGCGCCAAAACCGTCCTGCTGAAGCAGCCGAGCGCACAGACGAAGGCATCTGCTTCAAACCGTTCTGTTTCGGTTTCCACTGCGCTGATGCGCTGGCCGCCCTGTTCGATGCGGCGGATGGTTCGGTTGAAATGAAACTGTACTCCCTTTTCCTGACACAATTTGTATAGGTTTTCAGTGAAGAGGTGGCAGTCGCCGGTCGCGTCTGCGGGCAGGTGCAGGCCACCGGCAATTTTGGCGGTAACGCGTGCCAGCGCAGGCTCAAACTCTGCGCATTCTTCGGGTTTCAGACGGCGGTACGGCACGCCGTAGCGTTCCAAAACGGCAATGTCTTGTTCTGCCGCTTCAACTTCTTTGGCTTGGCGGAAAATCTGCAACGTCCCTTTTTTGCGCCCTTCAAAATTCATGCCGGTTTGCGCTTCAAAACGGCGGAACATTTCTCGGCTGTATTCAGAAATCCTGACCATGCGCTCTTTATTGATTTGATAGCGCGCTGACGTGCAGTTTTGCAGCATTTGCCACAGCCATTCGATTTGATACAGGCTGCCGTCAGGGCGAAACAGCAAAGGCGGATGGCTTTTAAACAGCCATTTCAGTGCTTTGGTCGGGATACCGGGTGCAGCCCAAGGCGTGGTATAGCCGTAAGAAAGCTGGCCTGCATTGGCAAAACTGGTTTCCATCGCCACGCCCTCGGCGCGGTCGATGACCGTTACTTCATGCCCTGCCTCTGCCAGATACCACGCGGAAGATACGCCGGCAACACCAGCACCTAAAACAAGCACTTTCATTTTTCTCCTCCTCTGACTTTTTTCAAAACAAACTTAATATCCATCGGGCCGTCTGAATGTTCAGGTTCAGACGGCCTTGGACATTAATGCGGCAATTCGCCGTTTTTGATTTTTTGTTTGAAGTCACGCGTTTCATTGACGATGACTTTCGCCATCAACAAAAGCGCAATCAGGTTGGGCAATGCCATCAAGCCGTTGAATGTATCCGAAGCCAGCCACACCAAATCAAGGCTCAACACGGTTCCCAGCATAACTGAAGAAACATAACCAACGCGGTACAAACCGGCAAACTTCTCGCCGAAGACGTAAACCGCGCATTTCTCGCCGTAATAACACCAGCCGAGAATGGTTGAGTAGGCAAAGAAAATCAGGCCGATGGTGACAATCCAGCCGCCGATACCGGGCAGCATTTTTTGGAAAGTGACGGTTGTCAGCGCCGCGCCGCTCAATTCAGGTTTGACAAACTCGCCACCTGCGCCGAGCAGACCCATGACCAACACGATACCGGTAATCGAGCAGACAACGATGGTATCCAAAAAAGTACCGGTCATGGAAACCAAAGCCTGGCGGACGGGGTGGTCGGTTTTCGCGGCGGCGGCGGCAATCGGCGCAGAACCCATACCTGCCTCGTTGGAGAACACGCCGCGCGCCACGCCGTAGCGGATGACCGTACCGATGGCGCCGCCTGCCACGGCTTGCGCGCTAAACGCATCGGAGAAAATCAGTTTGACGGCGGGCATCAATACATCGGAATTAATCACGATAATGGCAATACCGCCTACTACATAAAACACTGCCATGGCAGGCACGATAAAGGACGCGGCTTTGGCGATGCCCTTAATGCCGCCCAAAAGTACAATGGCCGTTAATACGGTCAATATCACGCCTGTGTAGGCAGGTTCGACACCGAAGCTGGTTTGCACTGCCTGCGCAACCGAGTTGGACTGCACCGAGCTGCCGATACCGAAGGAAGCAAATGTGCCGAACAGCGCAAATGCGACGGCCATCCATTTCCAGTTTTTGCCCAAGCCTTTTTCGATGTAATACATCGGGCCGCCGGACATTTCGCCTTTGGAATTGGTGACGCGGTATTTCACCGCCAACACGCCCTCGCCGTATTTGGTGGCCATACCGAAAATGGCGGTCATCCACATCCAAAATACCGCGCCCGGGCCGCCGGTTACCACCGCAGTCGCCACACCGGCAATGTTACCCGTACCGATGGTGGCAGACAGCGCGGTCATCAACGCCGCAAAATGGGAAATATCGCCTTCGTGGTCTTCGCCGTTTTCATGCTTCTTTGACGGCACAAACGCCTGTTTCAGAGCATAACCCAACATGGTGAACTGCAAGCCTTTCAGCAAAACGGTCAGCAAAATGCCCGTACCAACCAGCAGCATCAACATAATAGGTCCCCAGACCCAGCCGCTGATGGTTTCGAAAAAGGCTTTAAGATTGTCTAAAAACAATTGCATGGCTTTCTCCTTTGTCTGTTTTATTTTTTTATGCACTACTTTTTGTAGTGTCATGTAATTTCAGCACAGAATATTCAATAAGACAATATCTTTCTTTTTAAAAAGATTTTTGAGGTTTTACCCTAAAAAGATATCTATTTAGACCGGCCAGATTGTTTACAATCCGCTAAAAATAAAGGCTGCGGCCGAGAGAAAATGCCAAATGAAAGTTAATCAACCATCAATTAAGACTGCAACAATTAAAATGACACAATCGACAAATGGCACATTATTGAAAAATACAAACACGCAAATCTTGTTTTAAAAAGCTTCAGGCCGTCCGAAAGATGGTTTTCAGACGGCCTGAGGCTTGCTATTTATATTGATAAAGTCAGGTTGATGAATGTTACCCAAGCAACTGCGCCAACAATCGGGCAAAGCGTTCCGTTGCGCCTTCGCTGGTGTGCAAATACAGGGCGGGCTCGATGAGTTCCAATTCATTGAGCAGGAAGGTGTCGCCGACCAATGTACCGTCCACCCGAGCGTAAACCGGAATTTGCGGCAAAGCGGCCAGTACGTCTTGCGCGGCACGGACGGCAAACTCGGGCGGCTCAATACCGAACACCGACACGCCATAGGCCGAGTTGGCGCGCCATTCGCCTTGCGGCGGCTGACGGCGCACGGCATGGCTGAGTATGCCGTTGAAAAACACCAGCGAGGTTTCACCCGCTGTTTCGATTTCGCGGATATACGGTTGAACAATCATACCTTGCGGATAATCCGCCATGTTCACGTCCAATGCGTCCGCACAAACTTTAACCACGCCTTTGCCGCTCTGCCCAAATGCCGGCTTGATGACTGCTTCCATCCAACCTTGTCGGTTCAGGATGTCGGCCAATTCGGCTTTTTGCGGCGGAACGAACACGCTGGGAATCACTTGCGCACCGCGTTCTGCCAAATCGCACAAATAAGTCTTTTCCATATTCCAAGCCATCAGCTCGGGCGGATTGATAAAACGCTGCCCCGCCTGCTCGGCATGCTCCAGCCATTGGCGGAAGACTTCGGGTTCGGCGGCATAATCCCATGCGCACAAAGGCAGTAAAAACGGTGCGGACGGATGGTTTTGCCACGCATCAAATACGGTTTTCACGCCCATGCTTTCCAAGCATGCCGCCAATGTTTTCAGGTTGTCCGATGGTTCGGGATAGGTTTGGCAGGTAATGAGTGCCAAAACGGTTTGCTCGGTCATGGTTGCCACCTCGTCGCTAAAACCAAAATTATATAGCGAAATCAAACCAAAAGATTTTTCAGACAGCCTGATACATGAGGCCGATTCTGATAAAATGGTTTCCCCTTTTTCGTCGGAACATGCTCATGAAATCTGCCCACGTCCTTGTCTGGTTCCGCCGCAACCTCCGCCTGCACGACAATGCCGCGCTTAATGCCGCCGTTGCAAGCGGTTTGCCCATCACCTGCGTCTGGGTCAGCCAAAGGCCGTCTGAAAACCACAATCCGCGTCAAAGCCTGTTCCACTATCAAGCCGCGCAAGAGCTGCATACCCGTCTGGCGGCACACCATATTCCTTTATATGTCGTTGCCTCCGACGAAGACCTCCTCCCCTTGGCTGCTGCGCTCAATGCCCATACCGTCATCACAGACGAAGCCTACACCGAAGCCGAAATCCGTCAAGACAACCACCTCTGGCACAATTTCGACCGAGCAGGCATTGCCCTGCAACACGCCAACGACCGCGGCATTTTGGCCAAATCCCCCCTCATGGATGCCAACGGCCTGCCCTACACCGATTTTGCCGCCTATAAACAAGCATGGTTGCAGGCTTATTCAGGACAAAGGCCGTCTGAAACCGAATTGCCTGTTCAAACCGGACAAAACGTTCCACTGTTTCCAGCCCATACCGGCGCAGTATTGCCTGCCTATCAACAGGGTGGCGAAACCGCGGCCTTAACGCAATGGCACGCGTTCAAACAGAATTTGGTTCACTACCCGATTACCCAAAATTTTCCGGCACGAAAAAACACCAGCCTCCTCAATGCCTACCTGTCCGCAGGCTGCATTTCACCGCGCCTGCTGGCCGCCGAAGGCTTGGCAAACCGACATTTCGAGTGGCTGGACAAGCTTATTTTCCGCGACTACTGCTACCAGCTCGCCTACCACCGCCGCCTGCCCGAAACAACCGATGCCGCTCCGATATGCGAATACTGGCGACACGGCCAAACCGGCGTGCCCATCATCGACGCCTCCATCCGCGGCCTCGAAGCCACCGGCCACTTACACCCCGTTCTCCAGCAGCTGTGCGCCCACTATTTCTGCCATGCCCTCAACTTTGACCCTAACCAAGGCATCGCGTGGACAACCTCCGTCCAAACCGGCACCGACCCCGCGCTCAACCAAGCTAACTGGCACCTTGCCGCACAAGACACGGCCACCGTCCGCTATGCCCACCGTTCACATCAAATCGACCCCGACGGCAGCTACATCCGCAGTTACCTCCCCGAATTGGCGCACCTGCCCTCCACCCTCATCCACACGCCGTGGGCCGCCGCCGACGACATCGACACACACGGCTACCCCTTTCCCAAGGCCGTCTGAAACCTACGTTCACACCAAAAAACCACACTAAATACAGCTGAAAAACGTTCAAACAAAATATTTTGGTTTCAGACGGCCAAACAGATTGAATAGCCAAGATTTACACGGTAAACTTACGTCATTAAAAAATTTTATTATTTCATTACAATGAAACCCGCATTCGACATAAAAACGTCACGTTTGGACGTCTTATCCATCCATCTGCACACCGCAGATCTAACCGAATTGGAAGAATTCCTGCGCCAACTGGCAGGCCAATCCCAAGACGAATTCGTTCCCTTCATTTTAGACGTACAAGATTTCGACCATCCCGAATCCATCGATTTGGGCGGCATGATTTCCCTGTTTGCCCGTTACGGCATGCAAATTTTAGGGCTGCACCACACCAGCGACACATGGGCAGCGGCGGCGGCGCGTTACCACTTGGTATTCAAACAAGGCAACGCCACCCAGGCAGCCGACACACAGGCAGCGCCCACCCCGCGCCAAGCACCGCAGCCGCAAGACGTACAGGCCACCGTCATCAACAATCCGACCGTATTGGTCAGCACGCCCGTGCGTACCGGCCAGCAGGTGTACGCTGAAAACGGCGACCTCATCGTTACCGGCATCGTCAGCCAAGGTGCAGAACTTATCGCCGACGGCAACATCCATATTTACGCCCCCATGCGCGGCAGGGCGTTGGCCGGTGCGAAAGGCAACACCAACGCGCGCATCTTCATCCATTCCATGCAGGCCGAGTTAGTCTCCGTTGCCGGCATCTACCGCAACTTCGAGCAAGACCTGCCCGAGCATCTGCACAAAAAACCCGTACAAGTATCATTGCAAGACAACCGACTGGTTATCAGCGCAATCGACGCCGAATAAACATCAGTACTTAAAAAGGAAATATCGTGTCCAAAATCATCGTAGTAACTTCAGGTAAAGGCGGCGTAGGCAAGACCACTACCAGCGCCAGCATCGCAACCGGCCTGGCCCTGCGCGGCCACAAAACCGCCGTAATCGACTTCGACGTCGGTTTGCGCAACCTCGACCTGATTATGGGTTGCGAACGCCGCGTCGTGTATGACCTCATCAACGTCATCCAAGGCGAAGCCACACTCAACCAAGCCCTGATTAAAGACAAAAACTGCGAAAACCTCTACATCCTGCCCGCCTCGCAAACCCGCGACAAAGACGCGTTGACCCGCGACGGCGTCGACAAAGTGATGAAAGAGCTGTCCAGCAAAAAAATGGGCTTCGAGTTCATTATCTGCGACTCCCCTGCTGGTATCGAACAAGGCGCACTGATGGCGCTCTACTTTGCCGACGAAGCCATCATCACCACCAATCCGGAAGTATCCAGCGTCCGCGACTCCGACCGCATCTTGGGCATTTTGCAAAGCAAATCCCGCAAAGCCGAACAAGGCGGCACAGTTAAAGAGCACCTGCTGATTACCCGCTACTCCCCTGAGCGCGTGGCCAAGGGCGAAATGCTGTCTGTTCAAGATATCTGCGACATCTTGCGTATTCCGTTGATCGGTGTGATTCCTGAATCACAAAACGTACTGCAGGCCTCCAACGCCGGCGAACCTGTCATCCACCAAGACAATGCCGCCGCAGCCGAAGCCTACAAAGACGTTATTGCCCGCCTCTTGGGTGAAAACCGCGAAATGCGTTTCCTTGAAGCCGAGAAAAAAGGTTTCTTAAAACGACTGTTCGGAGGTTAATACATGTCACTGCTCGATATGCTGTTCGGCAGAAAGCCGAAAACCGCCACCGTCGCGCGCGACCGCCTGCAAATCATCATCGCGCAAGAACGCGCACAAGAAGGCCAAGCTCCAGATTATCTGCCGACCTTGCGCAAAGAGCTGCTGGAAGTCCTGTCCAAATACGTCAACGTATCATTGGACGACATCCGCATCTCCCAAGAGAAACAAGACGGCTTGGACGTTCTTGAGCTGAACATCACCCTGCCGGAACAAAAAAAGGCTTAACACATGACCTTGACCGAATTGCGTTACATCGTAGCCGTCGCACAAGAACGTCACTTCGGACGTGCCGCACGACGCTGCTTTGTCAGCCAGCCCACCCTCTCCATCGCCATCAAAAAGCTGGAGGAAGAGCTGTCGGTATCCCTGTTCGACCGTAGCAGCAACGACATCATCACGACCGAAGCGGGCGAGCGCATTGTCGCCCAAGCCCGCCGGGTTCTGGAAGAAGCCGAACTCATCAAGCACCTTGCCAATGAAGAGCAAAACGAATTGGAAGGCGCGTTCAAACTCGGCCTGATTTTTACCGTTGCCCCCTACCTTCTGCCCAAGCTCATTACCGCGCTGCGTGAAACCGCGCCGAAAATGCCGCTGATGCTGGAAGAGAACTATACCCACATCCTGACCGAGTCGCTCAAACGCGGCGATGTCGATGCAATCGTCGTTGCCGAACCGTTCCAAGAGCCGGGCATCGTAACCGAGCCCCTGTATGACGAACCTTTCTTCGTCATCGTTCCCAAAGGCCATCACTTTGAAGAACTCGATGCCGTTACGCCTCAGCTTTTGAGCGAAGAACAAGTGTTACTGCTATCCGAAGGCAACTGTATGCGCGACCAAGTGTTGGCAAGCTGTTCCGAATTGGCTTCCAAGCAAAAAATCCAGGGCTTGACCAATACCCTGCAAGGCAGCTCCATCAACACCATCCGCCACATGGTTGCCAGCGGCCTGGCCATCAGCGTCATGCCGGCTACCGCCTTGACCGAAAACGACCACATGCTTTTCAGCATTATCCCGTTTGAAGGCACTGCACCGCACCGCCGTGTCGTTTTGGCTTATCGCCGCAACTTTGTCCGTCCGAAAGCACTGACTGCCTTGCGCACTGCTATTTTGCAATCGCAACTGACCGGTGTAACGTTCGTCAACGAATAAACCGTAAAACAAAAGGCCGTCTGAACATTCAGACGGCCTTTTTATTTTTAACCAAATAAAGGATTAGTAGCGGGTATGAACTTGACTGCCGATAACACCACCCAAAGCCGCGCCACCCAAGGTAGAGCCGGTATCGCCACCAATCAAATTACCTGCCACGCCGCCCAATACCGCACCAGCAGCAGTGTTGCGTTGGGTTTGAGTCATATTGGCACATGCACCCAAAGAAGCGGCCAACATGATCAAGGTCACAGTTTTTGCAAAAGTTTTCTTCATGGTTTGATTCTCCATCAGGGGTTAAGCTGTATATGAAACAGTATGGCACAACCTTTCATTAATATATTTTCTGATAAGTAAAGACAGATTAAACTAAGATAACGCTCTTGATGAGCGGTTAAATACAAAAACAAACGGCAATTCCAAAAGAATATTTATAAATTTTAATATACTTGGCATAAAATTGCGCATACATCAACCGCATTCGGTAGTGATACAATGACGACTTGTCTGAATTACCGGAAACACCCGTCATGAGTATCTACGCACTGGCACACATCATCCACGTTTATTGCGCGATTGCCTTTGTCGGCGGCGTATTTTTCGAAATGCTGGTCCTCTCCGTTTTACACACCGGCCGCGTTTCGCGCGAATCGCGCCGTGAAGTCGAACGTGCCATGTCCTATCGTGCCGTCCGCGTGATGCCGCCTGTCGTCATTACCCTGTTCATCAGCGGCATCGTGATGGTGTACAACCGCTACCTGCCGATACTGCACCACCCATTCGACAGCTCCTTCGGCATCATGCTGAGCATCAAAATCCTGTTGGCAGTAAGCGTTTTGGTACATTTTGCCATCGCCGTCGTCAAAATGGCACGGCACACCCTTACCGTCGGCTGGTCGAAATACATACACGCCGTCGTATTCAGCCATATGCTGTTTATCGTCTTTTTTGCCAAAGCAATGTTCTACCTGTCTTGGTAAACCTTACCCATACCCCACACACAAGGATTGTTTATGACCCAATACCCGTCCGTCGGCTCGCCGATGTTTTACGGCATCTTCTTTATTGCCGTCTTAATTATGATCGCCATCGATATGGTGTCGCTGAAAAAAAACGGTGCCCACAAAGTCAGCATTAAAGAAGCCCTCGCTTGGAGCGGCATTTGGGTGGCCGTATCCTGCGCGTTTGCCGGCTGGCTCTATTTCGAACTGGCGGGCAACCCGGCTTACGGGGTCGTTGTCGCCAAAGAAAAAGTCCTCGAATTCTTCACCGGCTATGTGCTCGAAAAATCCCTTGCCGTCGACAACATCTTCGTTTTCCTGATGATTTTCGGCTATTTCAAAGTCGAACCCAAATTCCAACACCGCGTCTTACTCTATGGCGTATTCGGCGCCATCGTCCTACGCGCCATCATGATCTTCATCGGCGCAGCCTTGGTACAACAATTTGAATGGATTCTCTACCTCTTCGGCGCCTTCCTCTTATACACCGGCATTCACATGATGAAGCCCGAAGCCGAAGCTGAAGAAGACCTTTCCCAAAATAAGATCCTGACCCTGCTCAAAAAAGTCATCCCGACCAGCCTACAGTTTGACGGTGAAAAATTCTTTACCATTGAAAACGGCAAACGCATCGCTACGCCGCTTTTACTGGTATTGATTATGATCGAATTGAGCGACGTCATCTTTGCCGTGGACAGCATTCCTGCTATTTTTGCCGTCACCACCGACCCGTTCATCGTCCTTACCTCCAACATTTTTGCCATCTTAGGCCTGCGTGCCATGTACTTTTTGCTGGCGGATTTTGCCGAACGCTTTATCTTCCTCAAATACGGCTTGGCCTTCGTATTGAGCTTTATCGGTATCAAGATGCTGATTATGCACTGGGTACATATTCCGATTTCCATTTCCCTGTCCGTCGTCTTCGGCGCACTGGGCGCATCCATCCTGACTTCTTTGGTGTACACGCGTCAGCAAGAAAAAAAATAATCCGCCGATACAAAAAGGCCGTCTGAAAAACATTTTTTCAGACGGCCTTTTCAAATATCGGACACCGGCTTATTTAGCAGCATCTTTCAATTTGTCGGCAGCTTCTTGAGTTGCATCGGCAGCTTTACCCAAAGCATCTTTAGCCGCATCTTTGGCAGCGTCTTTAGCTTCGCCCACAGCAGCTTTTGCATCGTCCAAAGCTTTGTCGCTGGCTTCTTTAGCACCATCGATGGCTTTACCGGTAGTTTCTTTAGCATCGGAAATTGCTTTCTCCGCAGTTTCCTTCGCATCGGCACCGGCTTCTTTAGCGTCAGAAACAGCTTGTTCAGCAGCGCCTTTAGCTTCGGAAGCAGCAGCATCAGCAGCAGAAGCCGCGTGTTCAGCAGCAGCGTTCACATCAGAAGCAACGGCAGAAGCCGCTTCTTGAGTTTCCTGTTTCGCCTCTTGAGAACAAGCAGCCAAACCAGCCACCATCATCGCAGCAATCAATAATTTTTTCATGTTGTATATCCTTTGGTCTAAAAAATATCCATCAGAACTGACAGATTAGAAAATCATAACATAATTAATACTCGGAAACGGGAGAATTAACGCCAAATAACAATCGATTTACGTTTTTTGAAAAAAATTTCAAAAAAACAGTTGACGGAAAGAAACAAGCCACCTATAATGCACAGCCTATCGGGTCGTTAGCTCAGTCGGTAGAGCAGCGGACTTTTAATCCGTTGGTCGAGCGTTCGAATCGCTCACGACCCACCAAATATAAAAACCTGCTTTGAAAAAAGCAGGTTTTTTTACATCCCTATCAAACCCTTCTCCATACGATACCTCCCCTATCTTCAAAATCAAGCCATATACAGGCTTTGTCCCAATGCCGCGCATGAACGTTACCCAACGCATCACACCAGCACCAACCTACCTTTAATCAACCAAGTCCGACTCCCCCTTCCATCAACTTTTTCTAAAAACTTCCAAATACCTACCGTCAACCCACTCTAAATACTCTTGTATGCCAGACAATTTAGGCATAGACTAAAACTACATTCAACTACAACAATAGGAGAAAGTTTGATGAAACAACTGTCTATGTATATCAACGGCCGTTTTGAAACCGATTTTAACGGCACATGGCGCGATGTATTGAATCCGGCAACCGAAGAAGTCATCGCGCGTGAGCCTAAAGGCGGAAAAGCCGATGTTGACCGTGCCGTTGCCGCCGCCAGAGAGGCGCAAGCCGCATGGGAGCGTTTGCCTGCCGTTGAACGCGGCGCATACTTGCGCAAAATCGCCCAAGGCATCCGTGAACGCGCCGACGAGCTGACCGACACCATTGTCGCCGAAGGTGGCAAAACCAAAGACTTGGCACGCATAGAAGTCATGTTCACTGCCGACTATCTCGATTATCAAGCCGAATGGGCGCGCCGTTATGAAGGCGAAATCATCCAAAGCGACCGCCCGCGCGAAAACATTTTATTGTTCAAACGTCCTTTGGGCGTAATCGCCGGCATTTTGCCGTGGAATTTCCCCTTCTTCCTGATTGCCCGCAAAATGGGCCCGGCTTTGGTAACAGGCAATACCATCGTCGTCAAACCCAGCAGCGTCACCCCGATCAACTGCCACATCTTTGCTGAAATCGTTCACGCTTCAGGCTTACCGGCCGGCGTATTCAACGTCGTCAACGGCCCGGGTGCAGAAATCGGCAATGCCTTGGCATCACATCCGCAAGTCGACATGGTCAGCCTGACCGGTTCTGTAGAAGCAGGCCGCCAAGTAATGGAAGCCGCCGCCACTAACATTACCAAAGTCTCATTGGAACTCGGCGGCAAAGCCCCTGCCATCGTTTTGAAAGACGCGGATTTGGACTTGGCAGTGAAATCCATCTTGGCTTCGCGCGTCGGCAACACCGGCCAAATCTGTAACTGCGCCGAACGCGTATATGTCCACAGCAGCCTGAAAGACGCGTTTATCGAAAAAATGACCGCCGCCATGAAAGGCGTACGCTACGGCAACCCGGCCGAAGCCGAACCCGGCTCACTGGAAATGGGCCCGTTGATTGAAGAGCGTGCCGTCAAAGCCGTTGCCGAGAAAGTCGAACGCGCAGTTCGACAAGGCGCAACTTTGGTTTGCGGCGGCAAACGTGCCAACGGCAAAGGCTACTTCTTTGAACCTACCCTGCTGACTGATACCGACAACAGCATGGACATTATGAAGGAAGAAACCTTCGGCCCCGTCCTGCCGGTTGCCACTTTCGACACGCTCAATCAAGTCATCGCCTTGGCAAACGACAGCGAATTCGGCCTGACCAGCTCCGTCTATACCACCAATCTGAATGAAGCGTTTTATGTAACCCGCCGCCTGCGTTTCGGCGAAACCTACATCAACCGCGAAAACTTTGAAGCCATGCAGGGCTTCCATGCCGGTTGGAAAAAATCAGGTATCGGCGGCGCGGACGGTAAACACGGTTTGGAAGAATATCTGCAAACCCAAGTCGTTTATTTGGAAACCGATATCTAACTGACCTTCATGAAACAAAAGGCCGTCTGAAACCAATTTTTCAGGTTTCAGACGGCCTTTCTGCCTTTATAGAAAAAAACACCGACATCGCGTAAAATAGAGCCAATTTTTCACTTTATTCAGGCCGTCTGAAAACTCCGGCAGCCTGACTCATTTTTCCGGAAAACACCATGAGCGAACAAAACAATCCGCAAATCGAGCCGCAGTTGGACGAAAACCAAATCATCGCCCTGCGCCGCGAGAAACTGCACAACATCCGCAAAGAACGCAACGCCTACCCTAACGATTTCAAACGCGACAGCTTTGCCGCCAACCTGCATACCCAATACGGTGAAATCAGCAAAGAAGAACTCGACCCGCAAGGCATTCCCGTCAAAGTGGCCGGCCGCATGATGCTCAAACGTCAAATGGGCAAAGCCAGCTTCGCCACCATTCAAGACGTTACCGGTCAAATCCAGCTTTATCTAAACAACAAAGGCGTGAGCCAAGAAGTTTTGGACGACTTCAACCACTGGGACTTGGGCGACATCGTCGGTGCGGAAGGTACTTTGTTTAAAACCAACCATGGCGAATTGACCGTGCGCGTGTCCGACATCCGCCTGCTGTCCAAATCCCTGCGTCCGCTGCCGGACAAACACAAAGGCTTGAGCGATCAGGAAACCAAATACCGTCAACGCTACGTCGATTTGATTGCCAACGAAGAATCGCGCAATACCTTCATCAAACGCAGCCAAATCATCCAATCCGTGCGTAATTTCATGGTGAACGAGCATTATCTCGAAGTCGAAACCCCGATGATGCATCCGATTCCGGGCGGCGCAACAGCGAAACCTTTTGTTACCCACCACAATGCTTTGGACATTCCGCTCTACCTGCGCATTGCGCCCGAGCTGTATCTGAAACGCTTGGTGGTCGGCGGTTTGGAGCGCGTGTTTGAAATCAACCGCAGCTTCCGTAACGAAGGCATGTCCGTGCGCCATAACCCTGAATTCACCATGATCGAATTCTACGAAGCCTTCTCCGACTACGAACGCATGATGCAAATGGCGGAAGACATCATCCGCAACGCTTCCCGCGCGGTAAACGGCACGGCAAAAATCAGCTACAACGGCAAAGAAGTCGATTTGGAAAGCCCGTTTGAACGCCTGACCATTCTCGAAGCCATCAAGAAATACAATCCGCACTACACCGACGAGCAGTTGAACGATGAAGAATGGCTGAAAAAAGAAATCGTCAAACACGGCGAAAGCCTGCCTCCGTCTCCGGGCATCGGCAGCCTGCAACTTGCCCTGTTTGAAGGTTGTGCAGAAAGCAAACTGTGGAACCCGACTTTCATCATCGACTACCCTGTCGAAGTATCGCCATTGGCACGCGCATCCGACAGCAAACCGGGTTTGACCGAACGCTTCGAGCTTTTCGTTGTCGGCCGCGAACTGGCAAACGGCTACTCCGAGTTGAACGATCCGGAAGATCAAGCCGAACGCTTCAAGGCACAAGTGGCGCAAAAAGACGCTGGCGACGACGAAGCCATGCACTACGATGCCGACTACATCCGTGCCATGGAATTCGGCCTGCCGCCGACCGGCGGCTGCGGCATCGGCATCGACCGCTTGGTAATGTTGCTGACCGATTCGCAAACCATCCGCGACGTGATTCTGTTCCCGCAAATGCGTCCCGAATAACACATTGAAATAAAATCAAGGCCGTCTGAAAACAAGATTCTGTTTTCAGACGGCCTTTTTGTTCAAATATGTAAAACGGAAAAATTAAAATCGACAATTCCTTTACATTATAATAATAAAATTCCATGATAATCAAAAGCATAATATAAAAAAGAATATGTAAACGTTTTTCAGTTTGTTGACAGTCTGCTAGAATACATCCAATTACAGGACAGCCCACACACACAGGCTGTCTGAAAATGCAAAAACTCTGAAAGGTTTGTATGGATCAATTTTTCGAACAGCTTCACGGCTGGGTAAACGCCATCAACGACCCAATGTGGTCGGGGTTGGTATATATGCTTTTAGGCGCAGGCCTCTTTTTCACCGTTACCACCGGTTTTGTACAATTCCGCCTCTTCGGCCGCAGTATCAAAGAAATGCTGGGCGGCCGCAAACAAGGTGATGATCCGCACGGAATCACACCGTTCCAAGCATTCGTTACCGGCTTGGCCAGCCGCGTAGGCGTGGGCAACATCGCCGGCGTGGCGATTGCCATCAAACTCGGCGGGCCGGGCGCGGTATTCTGGATGTGGGTAACCGCCTTAATCGGCATGAGTTCGGCGTTTGTCGAATCTTCACTGGCCCAACTCTTTAAAGTCCGGGACTACGACAACCACCACTTCCGCGGCGGTCCTGCCTACTACATAACTCAAGGCCTGGGACAAAAATGGCTGGGCGTTTTGTTCGCCCTGAGCCTGATTTTCTGTTTCGGCTTTGTATTTGAAGCCGTACAGACCAATACCATCGCCGATACCACCAAAGCGGCATGGGGCTGGGATCAACACTATGTCGGTGTCGCCCTGGTCATTCTGACTGCCCCTATTATCTTCGGCGGTATCCGTCGCGTATCTAAAGCCGCGGAAATTATCGTTCCGCTGATGGCGGTTTTATATCTCGTCATAGCACTCTTCATCATTGCTACCAATATTTCCCTGATTCCTGATGTGTTCGATCAGATTTTCTCCAACGCGTTCAACTTCGATTCGGCTGCAGGCGGTTTCCTCGGCGGTCTGATTTCGACCACCATGATGCAGGGTATCAAACGCGGCCTGTATTCCAATGAGGCGGGTATGGGTTCTGCGCCGAACGCCGCAGCCGCAGCCGAAGTGAAACACCCCGTCTCCCAAGGCATGATTCAAATGCTGGGCGTTTTCGTCGATACCATCATCGTCTGCTCATGCACTGCCTTTATCGTCTTGACCTATCAACAGCCTTACGGCGACCTGAGTGGTGCGGCGCTGACCCAAGCGGCAATCGTCAGCCAGGTAGGCGAATGGGGCGCGGGCTTCCTTGCCGCCATCCTGTTTATGTTTGCCTTTTCAACCGTTATCGGCAACTATGCCTATGCTGAGTCCAACGTCCAATTCATCAAGAGCCATTGGCTGGTTACCGCCGTTTTCCGTATGCTGGTTTTGGCATGGGTCTACTTCGGCGCAGTTGCCAACGTACCCTTGGTATGGGATATGGCAGACATGGCCATGGGCATCATGGCATGGATTAACCTCGTTGCCATCCTGCTCCTGTCACCACTTGCCTTCCTGCTGTTGAAAGACTACACAGCCAAGCTGAAAATGGGTAAAGACCCAGAGTTCAAACTCTCTGAACACCCAGGCTTGAAACGCAAAATCAAATCCGATATCTGGTAATACCAAAGGCCGTCTGAAATTTCAGACGGCCTTTTTAATCCCTGCCATCTAGATAAAACGATGCCCCTTAAAGCAGAAGCCTTAAGGGGCAGAGCGTTGCGGCACATCTTTTCAGACGGCCTTATTGTAGCAACGTTTCTCATTTCGCAGTGCAACAATATGGACGGATTCTAATTCCAAATCGGCACCCAGTCAAGCATTTCATTTGCATAGTAATACTTACCTAGGATATATTTATACTTACCAAACATCACATTACGGAGAAACTGATGGCTGCATTCAAACCCAATCCAATCAACTACATCCTCGGTCTCGATATCGGCATTGCATCCGTCGGCTGGGCGATGGTAGAAATTAACGAAGAAGAAAACCCCATCCGCCTGATTGATTTGGGCGTGCGCGTATTTGAGCGTGCAGAAGTACCGAAAACAGGCGACTCTCTCGCAGCGGCAAGACGCTTGGCACGCAGTGTTCGCCGCCTGACCCGCCGTCGCGCCCACCGTCTGCTTCGGGCCCGCCGTCTATTGAAACGCGAAGGCGTATTACAAGCCGCCGATTTTGATGAAAACGGCTTGATTAAATCCTTACCGAATACACCATGGCAACTTCGCGCAGCCGCATTAGATCGCAAACTGACGCCTTTGGAGTGGTCGGCAGTCTTGTTGCATTTAATCAAACATCGCGGCTATTTGTCGCAAAGAAAAAACGAGGGCGAAACTGCCGATAAGGAGCTTGGCGCTTTGCTTAAAGGCGTAGCCGACAATGCCCATGCCTTACAAACAGGCAATTTCCGCACACCAGCCGAATTAGCTTTAAATAAATTTGAGAAAGAAAGCGGCCATATCCGCAACCAACGCGGCGATTATTCGCATACGTTCAACCGCAAAGATTTACAAGCAGAGCTGAATTTACTGTTTGAAAAACAAAAAGAATTCGGCAATCCGCATGTTTCAGACGGCCTTAAAGAAGGTATTGAAACCCTGCTGATGGCGCAACGCCCTGCCCTGTCTGGCGATGCTGTTCAAAAAATGTTGGGGTATTGCACCTTTGAGCCGACAGAGCCGAAAGCCGCTAAAAACACCTACACCGCCGGACGTTTCATCTGGCTGACCAAGCTGAACAACCTGCGTATTTTAGAGCAAGGCAGCGAGCGGCCATTGACCACTACCGAACGCGCCACGCTTATGGACGAGCCATACAGAAAATCCAAACTGACTTACGCACAAGCCCGTAAGCTGCTGGGTTTAGAAGATACCGCCTTTTTCAAAGGCTTGCGCTATGGTAAAGACAATGCCGAAGCCTCAACATTGATGGAAATGAAGGCCTACCATGCCATCAGCCGTGCGCTGGAAAAAGAAGGATTGAAAGACAAAAAATCCCCATTAAACCTTTCTCCCGAATTACAAGACGAAATCGGCACGGCATTCTCCCTGTTCAAAACCGATGAAGACATTACAGGCCGTCTGAAAGACCGTGTTCAGCCCGAAATTTTAGAAGCGCTGTTAAAACACATCAGCTTCGACAAGTTCGTCCAAATTTCCTTGAAAGCATTGCGCCGAATTGTGCCTCTAATGGAGCAAGGCAAACGTTACGATGAAGCCTGCGCCGAAATCTACGGAGACCATTACGGCAAGAAAAATGCGGAAGAAAAGATTTATCTGCCGCCGATTCCCGCCGACGAAATCCGCAACCCCGTCGTCTTGCGCGCCTTATCTCAAGCCAGAAAAGTCATAAATGCCGTTGTACGCCGGTACGGCTCCCCTGCACGTATCCATATTGAAACGGCAAGGGAAGTAGGCAAATCGTTTAAAGACCGCAAAGAAATCGAAAAACGCCAAGAAGAAAACCGTAAAGACCGGGAAAAAGCCGCCGCTAAGTTCCGAGAGTATTTCCCCAATTTTGTCGGCGAACCCAAATCCAAAGATATTCTGAAACTGCGCCTGTACGAGCAACAACACGGCAAATGCCTGTATTCGGGCAAAGAAATCAACCTAGGCCGTCTGAACGAAAAAGGCTATATCGAAATCGACCATGCCCTGCCGTTCTCGCGCACATGGGACGACAGTTTCAACAATAAAGTGCTGGTATTGGGCAGCGAAAACCAAAACAAAGGTAATCAAACCCCTTACGAAT
This sequence comes from Neisseria sp. P0021.S006, assembly GCF_051956895.1. Lineage (NCBI taxonomy): Bacteria > Pseudomonadati > Pseudomonadota > Betaproteobacteria > Neisseriales > Neisseriaceae > Neisseria > Neisseria sp. P0021.S006. The sequence goes on along the minus strand of NZ_JBQCWZ010000020.1, from coordinate 15,805 downwards.
ACTTCAACGGCAAAGACAACAGCCGCGAATGGCAGGAATTTAAAGCGCGTGTTGAAACCAGCCGTTTTCCTCGCAGTAAAAAACAACGGATTCTGCTGCAAAAATTCGACGAAGACGGCATATATCGAATCGGTGTCAAAACCGCCCTTTCATTCCCAAAATACCAAATCGACGAACTCGGCAAAGAAATCAGACCATGCCGTCTGAAAAAACGCCCACCTGTCCGTTAAATTAATCTATCCCTGTTTCAGACGGCCTGAAGCAGGGATTTTTTATAAAAAATAAGGGGAAAAACATGACTTGGCGCAGCCTGCTCATTCAAAACGGCGGTAAATTATCCTTACAACGCCGGCAACTGCTGATTCAACAAAACGGCGAGTCCCATACCGTACCATTAGAAGACATCGCCGTTATCATCATCGAAAACCGCGAAACCCTAATTACCGCCCCGCTCTTATCAGCCTTAGCCGATCATAGTGCAACCCTGCTGACATGTGATGAGCAATTCCTACCCTACGGACAATGGCTGCCTTATGCCCAATATCACCGCCAACTTAAAATCCTCAAGCTGCAACTGAATATAAGCGAACCCTTAAAAAAGCAACTCTGGCAACATATCGTCCGCCAAAAAATCCTAAATCAAGCATTTGTCGCAGACGAAACAGGCAATGATCTTGCAACCAAACGGCTGCGCACTTTGGCAGTCGAAGTCCGTTCAGGCGATACAGGAAACCGTGAAGCCCAAGCTGCCGCCCTCTACTTCCAAGCCCTCTTTGGGGAAAAGTTTACCCGTACGTCAATGCCGCATTGAACTACACCTACGCCGTACTCCGTGCAGCAGTAGCACGCGCCCTGACCTTATATGGTTGGTTGCCTGCATTAGGCTTGTTTCATAGGAGCGAACTAAATCCATTCAACCTCGCCGATGACTTTCTCGAACCCTTACGCCCATTGGCCGACCTGGTCGTTATACATTTGCATAAACAAGGCCGTCTGAAAACTGAACTGACACCCAACCTCAAACAAAACCTTATCAAGATCCTTCACTATCAAATCTGCATCGAACGGCAACATTTCAGCACCTTGGCTGCCATCGACAAAATGATTTCTTCATTTCAAGCCAGCGTAACTAACAAAAACGCTAAACAGCTGAAACTGCCCGAAATCTTGCCATTGAAAGAATACCAATATGAGTGAGGCTAAATTTATGAGGATTATCGTCTTCTTCGACCTACCTGTTACCACGGCGGCCAAGCGCAAAGCCGCCAATCAATTCCGCCAGTTCCTTTAAAAGATGGATACCAAATGCTCCAACTTTCCGTATACAGCCGTATTGTCAAAGGTCGAGATTCGTTGCAAAAACACCACAATAGGCTATGTGCAAACCTACCGCAAGAAGGCTCAATCCGCTGTTTGGAAGTAACAGAAAAGCAATATACCACCATGAAACTGCTGTTGGGAGAGCTGAAAATCCAAGAAAAAAGGGTAAATTCCGACCAACTATTATTATTTTAAGGCTGCTTTTTTAGACAAAATAAAACGGGAAACCCTTATAGAATAAGGGTTTCCCGTTGAAGTATTGTAGCACTGCGAAATGAGAAAGGGTCTATCCAAATAAAAAAGCACCACCTAAACAGGTAGTGCTTTCATATTAATTTGCTTATTCAGCAGAATCAGCTGCTTTATCAACCAATTCAACCAATGCCAAAGGAGCATTGTCGCCTTTACGGAAACCGTATTTCAGTACACGAATATAGCCGCCGTTACGAGCAGCAAAGCGTGGACCCAATTCGTCAAACAATTTAACTACAACATCACGATCGCGAGTGCGGTCAAAAGCCAAACGACGGTTTGCCAAAGAAGGTTTTTTACCCAAGGTAATCAAGGGCTCAACTACGCGGCGCAATTCTTTTGCTTTAGGCAAAGTTGTCACGATGGTTTCGTGAGTCAACAAGGAATTCGCCATATTGCGCAGCATCGCAGCACGGTGGCTGCTAGTACGGTTTAATTTGCGGTTGCCATTACGATGACGCATGTCATTATCCTTTAATCTTCAAACTTACGGCTTTTCTAAGCCTACAGGCGGCCAAGCTTCTAATTTGGAACCTAATGTCAGACCTTTAGAGGCCAACACTTCTTTGATCTCATTCAAAGATTTACGACCCAAATTAGGGGTCTTGAGAAGCTCGGTTTCAGTACGTTGAATCAAATCGCCAATATAGTAAATATCTTCAGCTTTCAGACAATTAGCTGAACGTACGGTTAATTCCAAATCATCTACAGGACGCAGCAAGATAGGATCGATAGGAGGTGCTTTTTCTTCAACCTCTTCAACCGGAGTACCTTGCAGATCTGCAAAAATAGACATTTGGTCAATTAAGATACGTGCGGCACTACGTACAGCTTCTTCTGGATCAATAGAACCATTGGTTTCAATATCCAAAACCAATTTATCCAAATCCGTGCGTTGCTCTACGCGTGCAGGTTCAACTTCAAAGCTAACACGACTGATGGGCGAAAAGCTCGCATCCAACTGAATCGCACCAATCTGTTTGTTCTCATCACGCAATACGCGACGGCCTGAAACAGACTGATAACCACGACCTTGCTCTACTTTAATTTCCATGTCGATTTGGCCATTGTCAGCCAAGTGGCAAATAACATGTTCAGGATTGATGATTTCCACATCGTGTGGCAAATCAATATCACCGGCTACAACTGCACCGGCACCTGTTTTCTTCAAAGTCAACTGAACTTGGTTACGACCGTGAAGCTTGAATACGATACCTTTAATGTTCAAGAGAACGTCAACAACATCCTCCTGAACACCATCAATAGTAGAGTATTCGTGCAATACGCCAGAAATAACTACTTCAGTTGGGGCAAAGCCATTCATGGATGACAGTAAGATACGACGCAAAGCATTACCTAAAGTATGACCAAAACCACGCTCAAATGGCTGCATAGACACCTTAGCTCGAGTAGAAGACAAGGTATCTACATCGATTTGACGAGGTTTCAAAAATTCGGTTGTGCTATTTTGCATTTAACTGTCCCTCATTGAGCTAGCATTATTTAGAGTAGAACTCTACCACCAGCTGTTCATTAATATCGCCAGACAATTCTGAGCGATCCGGCATATTTTTGAATACACCTTCCAATTTGTCGGCATCAACAGATACCCAGCTTGGCAAGCCAATTTGAGTAGCCAAGCTCAATGCCTCTTGGATACGTACTTGTTTCTTAGCTTTTTCACGAACAGCTACAACATCGCCTGCTTTAACTTGGAAAGAAGGGATATTAACAACCTGACCGTTTACAACGATAGCTTTATGAGAAACCAATTGACGTGCTTCAGCGCGGGTAGAGCCAAAACCCATACGATAAACGACATTATCCAAACGGGACTCCAGCAATTGCAACAGCAATTCACCGGTAGAACCTTTACGACGATCAGCTTCCGCAAAGTAACGACGGAATTGGCGTTCTAACACACCATAAATACGACGGATTTTTTGTTTTTCACGCAATTGCAAACCGTAGTCTGACAAACGTGGTTTTTTCGCACCGTGCTGACCAGGTGCAGAATCCATTTTACATTTTGAATCCAAAGAGCGACGTGCACTCTTCAAAAACAGATCCGTACCTTCGCGACGTGCTAATTTACATTTAGGGCCAATATAACGTGCCATGTTTTAAATCACTCCAATATTAAATACGACGTTTTTTAGGCGGACGGCAACCGTTATGAGGCAACGGGGTAACGTCAGTAATGCTGGTAATCTTGAAACCAAGAGCGTTTAAAGCACGTACAGAAGATTCGCGACCAGGGCCAGGGCCTTTAATGCGGACTTCTAAATTTTTAACGCCATACTCTTGGGCAACTTTACCAGCTGCTTCTGCTGCAACTTGTGCTGCAAATGGTGTACTTTTACGAGAACCTTTAAAACCAGCGCCGCCAGAGGTAGCCCAAGACAATGCATTGCCTTGACGGTCAGTGATTGTAATGATGGTATTGTTGAAAGATGCATGAACGTGCACAATACCTTCGCTTACGGTTTTACGTACTTTTTTACGTACACGCGAAGCTGTGTTTGCTTTAGCCATTAATCAAATTCCTTAAAATTTATTTCTTACCGGCAATCGCTTTGCGCGGACCTTTACGGGTACGAGCATTTGTGCGAGTGCGTTGACCACGACAAGGCAAGCCACGACGATGACGGAAGCCGCGATAGCAACCCATATCCATCAGTCGTTTAATGCTCATCGTTACTTCACGACGCAAATCGCCTTCAACTTCATATTTAGCAACTTGCTCACGCAAAGCGTCTAATTGAGCCTCGTCCAAATCTTTTGCTTTAGTAGTAGGAGCAATATTTGCTGCCTCACAAATCAATTTAGCACGAGTCGCACCAATACCATAAATAGCCTGAAGGCCAATTACGATATGGGCATTATTAGGGATATTTACCCCTGCAATACGAGCCATATTTTTTCCTTTTTAGGGCAAAGTATGTCACTATACCACAAAATCAATAGTTAAGAAAACTAGCTTCTTAACCTTGACGTTGTTTGTGACGTGGGTCAGTACAAATTACGCGAACTACACGATTACGACGAATAATCTTGCAATTGCGACAAATTTTCTTTACAGAAGGTTGTACACGCATTTTATTTCCTTTTATCGTTTATCTTGCTCGGAAAACAATCCGAGCACGGGTTAAATCATAAGGAGTTAATTCAACTGTTACCTTATCACCTGGAGAAATACGGATATAGTGCATTCGCATTTTTCCAGAGATATGACCAAGTACTACATGATCATTTTCCAGTTTTACTTTAAACGTTGCATTGGGCAAAGTCTCAAGGATTTCACCCTGCATCTGTATGGTATCTTCTTTAGCCATAAGCCTACTTACGTGATAAAGATTTCATATCTGGACGACTCATCAAATCTTCATACTGACTGCTCATTACGTAGGAATTGATTTGCGTCCTAAAATCCATTGTAACGACAACCAAGATAAGCAAAGATGTTCCGCCTAAATAGAAAGGTACATTCAATGCTGTCGTTAAAAATTCAGGTATCAGACAGATTGTAGTGATATACAAAGCACCAAATAATGTTAGTCTCAGTACAACTTTTTCCAAATATCTAGAAGTTTGCTCACCTGGGCGAATACCAGGTACAAATGCACCACTTTTCTTCAAATTCTCAGCCATTTCTTTAGGGCTAAATACTAAAGCAGTATAGAAATAGCAGAAGAAGATAATAGTTGTTGCAAACAATCCAATATACAAAGGCTGTCCGTGTTGCAGCATTGCAGCAACCTTATGAAGAACAGAATTCGTACTATTTGAACCAAACCAACCTAAAAGTGTAGATGGAAATAAAATAATACTGGAAGCAAAAATAGGAGGAATAACACCTGCCATATTTAGCTTGAACGGCATATGAATGCTTTGTCCCGGCATTATTCCAGAGCCAAACTGTCTTTTAGCATAATGCACAGGAACTTTACGCTGAGCACTCTCAAAATAAACTACAGCATAGATCAACAGCAAAATACCAATCACAATTGATACCGCCATCAACATACTCATAGAGCCTTGTTCAGTCAAAGTTAATAACCGAACAATACCGGATGGGATACCCGATACAATGCCTGCTGTAATAATTAAAGAAATACCATTACCAATACCACGCTCGGTAATTTGCTCCCCTAACCACATCAGAAACATAGTACCTGTAACCAAACAGACCACTGTAGAAATATGAAACTCAAGCGAACTCGTTACAACAACACCTTGTTGATAAACAAATGTTGCAACACCAAAGCTTTGCAATACAGCCAATAATACCGTCCCATACCTAGTATATTTCGTAATTATTTTCCTACCAGCCTCACCTTCCTTCTTTAAAGCTTTTAAAGAAGGAACAATTTCAGAAGCAAGCTGAACAATAATCGACGATGAAATATAAGGCATGATACCAATTGCAAATATACTAAAGCGCTCCAACGAACCACCCGAGAACATATTTAACATTCCGAATATGCCGTTTGCAGCGCCTTCGTATAACTTAGCTAATGCAACAGCATCTACGCCCGGTACCGGTATATGAGCACCAATACGGAAAACGACTAAAGCACCTAAAAGGAACACCAGACGTTTTTTCAGATCACCAAATTTGGATAATCCTGATAAAGATTGTTGATTAGCCACTGTAGTGCAAGCCTTATTCTTCTACTTTACCACCGGCAGCTTCAATAGCAGCTTTAGCACCTTTAGTAGCTTTTACACCTTTCAAGGTAACTGCTTTTGAGATTTCACCAGAAGCAATAACTTTTACATTAGAAGCAGTTGCAGGAATCAGACCAGCTTGTTTAAGAACCAAGACATCAATCTCGTTCACAGCAATCAGATTCAATTCACTCAAACGAACTTCAGCATTAGCGGCCGCAGTCAAAGATTTGAAACCACGTTTCGGCAGACGACGTTGCAAAGGCATTTGACCGCCTTCAAAACCTACCTTGTGGAAGCCACCAGAACGGCTTTTTTGACCTTTATGACCACGACCACCTGTCTTACCCAAGCCGCTACCAATACCACGGCCTACACGACGACTAGCGTGAGTAGCACCCTCAGCAGGTTGAATAGTATTCAAAAACATATTAAGACTCCACTTTCAACAAGTAGCTGATTTTATTGATCATGCCACGGTTTTCAGGGGTATCCAAAACCTCTACAGTATGTTCACGACGGCGCAAACCTAAACCGCGAGCACATGCACGATGAGATTCAATTGTACCGATCAGGCTCTTAACCAATGTAACTTTAATCTTTTTTTGCTCAGTCATGGTTAGCTCCCAAAATATCTTCTACTGTCAAGCCACGTTTAGCAGCAATATCAGCAGGGGTATACAATTTAGACAAACCGTCTAATGTAGCGCGTACAATATTGTAAGGATTAGTAGAACCATGTACTTTAGCTGAAATGTTATGAATACCCATAGCATCAAATACTAAACGCATTGGACCACCAGCTTTCACACCGCTACCTTCTTTAGCAGGTTGCATAAATACCTTAGTAGCACCATGACGACCAATAACTTCATGATGAATAGTACCGTTTTTCAAAGGTACTTTAATCATAGAGCGTCGAGCTTGATCCATTGCTTTTTGAACAGCAACTGGTACTTCTTTTGATTTACCTTTGCCCATACCGATGCGACCATCACCATCACCAACAACAGTCAGTGCAGAGAAAGCCATGATACGGCCACCTTTAACTACTTTAGTCACGCGATTAACTGCGACCATCTTTTCAATCAGGCCGTCACCGCGTTCTTCAATTTCATGTTTTGCCATCTGAAAGTCTCCAAATATTAGAAGCTTAAACCATTTTCACGTGCAGCTTCAGCCAAAGCTTTCACACGACCGTGATATTGGAAACCTGAACGGTCAAAAGCAACTTTTTCAACACCCACTGCTTTAGCTTTTTCAGCAATACGCTTACCAACTACAGCTGCTGCTTCAACGTTACTACCTGATTTCAGGCTACTACGTACTTCAGCTTCCAATGTAGAGGCTTGAGCCAATACTTTATCACCTTCAGCACTAATTACTTGAGCATAAATATGATTATTGCTGCGGAACACACATAATCTTACCATTTTCAAGTCCGCAATACGCGCACGGGTTTTGCGTGCACGACGGAGTCGGGTTGTATGTTTATCCATTAGTGAACCTCAATTATTTTTTCTTGGCTTCTTTCATCACTACTACTTCACCCACATAACGAACACCTTTACCTTTATAAGGCTCAGGAGAACGGAATGCACGAATTTCAGCAGCGACTTGGCCAACCACTTGTTTATCTGCACCAGTCAAAACGATTTCTGTTTGGCTAGGAGTTTGAACAGAAACACCTTCAGGCATTTCGTATACGATTGGATGAGAGAAACCCAAAGACAAGTTCAAAACTTTGCCCTGAGCTTGGGCACGATAACCCACACCAATCAATTGAAGTTTTTTCTCAAAACCTTCAGAAACACCCTTAACCATGTTATTAACCAATGCACGAGCAGTACCAGACATAGCATTAGCCTGTTTACTGTCATTTTTTGCAGCAAAAGTCAATTTACCATCGTTCAGTTCAATAGCAACATCGGAATGCAAAGGAAAAGACAATTCGCCGTTTTTACCTTTGATAACCAATGCATCTGTTCCGAATTTTACTTCTACACCAGCAGGAACAGTCACTGGGTTTTTTGCGACGCGTGACATTTACTTTTCTCCACTAGGCTACGATGCACAACAACTCACCACCAACACCCTCAGAACGGGCTTTGCGATCAGTCATTACACCTTTAGAAGTACTAACAATAGCGACACCCAGGCCATTCATTACGCTAGGGATCTCACTTGATGCTTTGTAAATACGCAAACCTGGACGTGAAACACGTTTAATTTGCTCAATCACAGGACGACCTGCATAGTATTTCAATTGAATTTCCAATACCGGTTTTGCATCAGCAGAAACCGCAAAATCCTCGATATAACCTTCTTCTTTCAGAACTTTTGCAATTGCACATTTCAGTTTAGAAGAAGGCATGGCAACTGCTGCTTTATTAGCACGTTGCGCATTGCGAATACGAGTCAACATATCGGAAATAGGATCATGCATACTCATTATTTATACTCCTATTACCAGCTAGCTTTAACAACACCAGGGATCTCGCCACGCATAGCGATTTCACGGATTTTAATACGGCCCAAACCAAATTTACGGAAAGTGCCACGAGGACGACCTGTTAAAGCACAACGACGACGTTGACGTACAGGTGCTGCATTACGAGGAATGGATTGAAATTTCAAACGTGCCTCAAAACGTTCTTCTTCAGTCGCATTAGCATCATTAATAACAGCGAAAATTGCCTCACGTTTAGCTGCAAACTTTTTCGCCAATGCTTGACGTTTCAGCTCACGATTAATAAGTGCTTTCTTAGCCATGATTATCCTTTAAACGGAAACTTGAACAGTGACAACAAAGCTTTCGCTTCTTCATCAGTTTTTGCAGTAGTTGTAATAGTAATATTCAAACCACGCAAAGCATCGATTTTATCGTATTCAATTTCCGGGAAAATAATTTGCTCACGAACGCCCATATTGTAATTGCCACGACCATCAAATGATTTACCGCTTACACCGCGGAAGTCACGTACGCGAGGCAATGCAATAGTAATCAAACGATCTAAGAATTCAAACATTTGATCACGACGCAATGTTACTTTGCAACCAACTGGATAGTTATCACGGATTTTAAAACCTGCGATAGATTTACGAGCAACAGTAACAACTGGTTTTTGACCAGCAATTTTCTCTAAATCAGAAACAGCATGCTCCATTACTTTTTTATCAGCAACAGCTTCACCTACACCCATATTTAAGGTGATTTTTTCAATACGTGGAACTTCCATTACTGATTTGTAACCAAATTGTTTAACCAATTCAGGAACAACTGTATCTTTATAAAACTCTCTCAAACGAGCCATGTTATCTCCTTATGCTCCAATGATAGAGCCATTTGATTTGAAGAAACGAACGCGTTTAACTTTGCCTTCATTTTCAATCAGCTTAATACCAACACGGTCTGCTTTATTAGTTTCCGGATTCAGGATTGCAATATTAGAAATATCTAAAGGCATTTCTTTAGCAATAATGCCACCCTCAATACCACGCATTGGATTAGGTTTTTGATGGCGTTTTACAACATTAACACCCTCAACAACAACTTTATCACCCAATACTCGAACTACTTGACCTTGCTTACCTTTATCTTTACCGGTAATCACTACAACCTGATCGCCTTTAATGATTTTATTCATCGCGCTATTCCTTATAATACTTCAGGCGCCAATGAAACGATTTTCATAAATCGCTCAGTACGCAATTCACGGGTTACCGGACCAAAAATACGGGTACCCAGAGGTTCAAGTTTATTATTCAACAACACAGCAGCATTGTTATCGAATTTAATTAACGCACCATCAGGACGACGCACACCTTTAGCAGTACGAACAACTACCGCATTGTATACATCACCTTTTTTGACACGACCACGCGGGGCTGCATCTTTAACTGCAACTTTAATAATGTCGCCAACAGAAGCGTAGCGACGCTTAGATCCGCCTAATACTTTGATGCACATTACGCGACGCGCACCAGAGTTATCAGCCACATCTAAGATGGTCTGCATTTGAATCATATTAGTACCTTTAAATTAACCAACTTAATTTACCACTTTCATATAACTCGCACCTTACTTTAAGCTGCTTATTAAATGAAACCATCACGGTTCTAGTAAACCAGTCTTGGATCCCGAAGGGAGAGAAACTTCCATAAGAAGCTGGAAGATAAGAAACGAAGTTTACACGCAAATTAACTTTGCTGCAAGACTTCGTTTCTTATTAAGCTGCATTACTGTGTTTTAAATCAAACAGTACGGGCTTTCTCAACCAATTCCTTTACAACCCAAGACTTGGTTTTTGACAAAGGACGAGATTCCTCGATTACCACTACATCACCAATGCCATATTGATTGTTTTCATCATGGGCATGGATTTTAGTTGATAAACGAATAATTTTACCGTACAGAGGGTGTTTAACCTTACGTTCAACCAATACTGTAACAGTTTTGTCCATTTTGTCGCTTACCACTTTGCCTTGCAAAGTACGAACATTTTTAGCTTCGCTCATTACTTAGCACCTTTTTCAGTTAAAATGGTTTTAATACGAGCAATATCGCGACGTACACGTTTCAACTCGCTAGATTTACCCAACTGACCGGTTGCATTTTGCATGCGTAAGCCAAACTGAGCTTTCAACAAGTCCAACAAATCAGAGTTTAATTGCTCAATAGATTTGTCTTTCAATTCATTTGCTTTCATTATTGACCCACCTGTCTTACTACAAAGGTTGTAGGAATAGGCAATTTGGCAGCGGCCAATTCAAATGCTTCACGAGCCAAAGACTCAGGAACACCGTCCATTTCGTACAATACTTTGCCTGGTTTAACTTCAGCAATGTAATATTCCACATTACCTTTACCGCCACCCATACGAACTTGGATAGGTTTTTCAGTAATTGGTTTATCAGGGAATACACGAATCCAAATACGACCGCCACGTTTAATATGACGAGTCATAGTACGACGAGCAGCTTCGATTTGGCGGGCAGTCAAACGACCACGACCTACGGCTTTCAAACCGAACTCACCGAAACTTACTTTGTTACCGCGAGTAGCAATACCGGTATTACGACCTTTTTGTTGCTTGCGATATTTCAGTCTAGTTGGCTGCAGCATTACGTCCACCTGCCTTTCTTTGTTTCTTCTCATGCTCAGGTTTAGAAGATTTAATATTACCTTCTGTATAAACCCAAACTTTCAGACCCAGTACACCATAAGTAGTGTGCGCTTCGCTAGTTGCATAATCTACGTTCGCACGCAAAGTATGCAAAGGCACACGACCTTCACGGTACCATTCGCTACGAGCGATATCAGCACCATTCAGACGACCTGAAGTCATGATCTTGATGCCTTTAGCACCAGAACGCATTGCATTTTGCATTGCACGTTTCATAGCGCGACGGAATTGAACACGTTTTTCAAGCTGCTGGGCAATACCATCAGCAATGATTTGTGCATCCAATTCAGGACGACGAATCTCTTCAATATTTACATGAACAGGCACACCCATCAGAGTTTGCAAGTCACGCTTCAAGATTTCAATATCCTCACCTTTTTTACCAATAACCACACCTGGACGAGCAGAGTGAATAGTAATACGTGCAGATTTAGCAGGACGCTCGATCACTACGCGACCAACTGAAGCATTAGCCAGTTTTTTACGCAAGTAGTTACGAACATCAATATCTTGTTTCAAAACAGTAGAAAAGTCGGTGCTTTTAGCAAACCATTTTGAAGACCAGTCTTTAGTTACCGCCAGGCGAAAGCCTGTAGGGTTAATCTTTTGTCCCATAGCTTTTCCTTAGTTGCCCACTGTCACGTTAATATGACAAGTTTGTTTCTCGATGCGGTTACCGCGACCTTTGGCACGAGCTTGAAAACGTTTCAAGCTTGGACCTTTGTCAACAAAGATAGTTACCACTTTCAGTTCGTCAATGTCTGCACCATTGTTGTGTTCGGCATTGGCGATTGCTGATTCCAATACTTTTTTAATCAGCTCAGCACCTTTTTTAGGGCTGAATGCCAAGATATTCAAAGCTTGGGCAACGTCTTTACCACGAATCAAATCAGCTACCAAACGAGCTTTTTGAGCTGAAATACGGGCGTTTTTATGTTGTGCACTTACTCTCATGATTCACCTTATTTCTTTTTAGCCTTTTTATCGGCCAAGTGGCCTTTAAAGGTACGGGTCAATGAGAACTCACCTAATTTATGACCAACCATGTTGTCACTGATAAACACAGGCACGTGAGTGCGACCGTTGTGTACAGCGATAGTCAGACCAATGAAATCAGGCAAAATGGTAGAACGACGTGACCAAGTTTTAATTGGGCGTTTGTCGTTGCTTGCACGAGCAGCATCTACTTTTTTCAGCAAATGCAGGTCTACATATGGGCCTTTTTTTAATGAACGAGCCATACTAATTAACCTTTATTTGAGTAACGACGACGAACAATCATGTTATCCGTGCGTTTGTTATTACGAGTGCGGTAGCCCTTAGCAGGAGTACCCCATGGGCTAACCGGTTCGCGAGCTTCACCAGTACGGCCTTCACCACCACCATGCGGGTGATCAACAGGGTTCATTACAACACCACGAACGGTCGGACGAATACCACGCCAGCGGTTAGCACCAGCTTTACCGATTTTTTTGAGGCTTTGTTCTTCGTTACCAACTTCACCGATAGTTGCACGGCAATTTACGCTAATTTTGCGTACTTCACCAGAACGCAAACGAACTTGAGCGTAAGCACCTTCTTTTGCAAGCAATACCGCAGAAGCACCAGCAGAACGCGCAATTTGCGCACCTTTACCTGGTTTCATTTCGATACAGTGAATAGTTGTACCAACAGGAATATTGCGGATCGGCAAAGTGTTACCTACTTTGATAGCAGCCTCAGCACCGGAAACCAATACTGCACCGGCTTGAATACCACGAGGAGCAATGATGTAGCGACGCTCACCATCTGCATAGCACAACAGTGCGATAAATGCAGTACGGTTAGGGTCATATTCGATACGCTCTACTTTTGCAGGGATACCGTCTTTGTTACGTTTAAAATCTACAACGCGGTAATGATGTTTATGGCCACCACCTTTATGACGGGTAGTGATATGACCATTGTTGTTACGACCGGCAGTAGAATTTTTCTTTTCTAGCAGAGGTGCATAAGGTGCACCTTTGTGCAAACCTTCTGTTACCACGCGAACCATGCCGCGACGGCCTGCAGAGGTCGGCTTCATTTTAACGATTGCCATTTTGTTTATTCCTTATCTGCAGCTGCAGCAGCGGCTTCCAAATCCAACTCTTGACCGGCAGCCAAGCTTACATAAGCCTTTTTAACATCGCTGCGACGACCTAAAGTGCGACCAAAACGTTTAACTTTACCTTTAATGGTAACAGTAGTAACGTCTGCAACTTGAACGCCGAACAGCAGCTCAACAGCCGCTTTAATTTCAGGTTTTGTTGCATTTGCCAAAACTTTAAACGTCATTTGGTTACGTTTTTCAGCCAATACGTTGCTTTTTTCAGAAACGATAGGTGCCAAGATTACTTGAGTCAAACGTTGTTGATTCATACCCATTGCTCCTCTAATTGTGCAACTGCATCTTTAGTGATAACGACTTTTTTGTAACGCAGCAAGCTGTAAGGATCAACTTGTTGAGCTTCCAAAACCAATACGTTAGGCAAGTTGCGTGAAGCCAAGTAAACATTCTCGTCGAGCTGTTTAGTTACAAACAGAACTTGCTCCAAACCCAAATTTTTCACTTGTTCAGCAAAAACTTTGGTTTTAGGAGTTTCAGCAGTCAATGCTTCGATTGCAAACAAACGTTCATCACGAGCCAATTGGGACAAAATAGTCGCCATACCGGCACGGTACATTTTACGGTTCACTTTTTGAGTGAAGTTTTCGTCAGGTTTGTTTGGGAATGCACGACCACCTTTACGCCACAGCGGAGAAGAAGTCATACCGGAACGAGCACGACCGGTACCTTTTTGGCGCCATGGTTTTTTAGTAGAGTGGTTTACTTCGGCACGAGTCTTTTGAGCACGATTACCAGAACGGGCATTTGCCAAGTAAGCAGTAACCAGTTGGTGAACCAGAGCTTCATTGTATTCACGAGCAAACAAAGCATCAGAAACAGCCAAGCTGCCAGATACTTGTCCTTTAGCGTCAATTACTTTCAATTCCATTACGCACCTACTTTCACGCTAGGACGAACCACGACGTCGCTGTTAACCGAACCCGGAACAGCACCTTTAACCAACAAGAGTTGGCGTTCAGCATCAACACGCACAACTTCCAATTTTTGAACAGTTGCTTTAGTGTTACCGTATTGACCTGCCATACGTTTACCAGGGAACACGCGACCAGGGTCTTGTGCCATACCGATAGAACCAGGAACACGGTGAGAACGGGAGTTACCGTGGGAAGTACGTTGAGCACCGAAGTTATGACGTTTGATCGTACCAGAGAAACCTTTACCTTTAGAGGTACCGGTTACATCTACCAATTGACCAACTTCAAACATAGAAACGGTAATTTCATCACCGACTTTTAATTCAGCCAGCTTTTCTTCAGTCAAAGCAAACTCAACCAAACCGCGACCAGCTTCAACACTCGCTTTAGCAAAGTGACCGGCTTCAGTTTTGTTGACACGATTAGCTTTTTTCTGACCAAAGGTAACTTGTACAGCAGTGTAGCCGTCAGTATCTTTGGATTTCACTTGTGTAACGCGGTTGGCAGACATATCCAAAACAGTTACCGGAACAGAAACACCCTGTTCGTCGAACACGCGAGTCATACCAACTTTGCGTCCAACCAGACCTAAAGTCATGATTATTTTCCTTTTAAGTAAAGGGGCGGGCTACGATTGGCCTGCCTTTCAGACAAAGTTAAACTTGATACGGATGTACCAAGTCCACCATTATAATTGACAAATCAAAGAAATATCAACAAAAATTTCAATTTAACTTCTTAAAACCATCATTTTTTTCGGATGAAGCGTTGCCAAATGTCTGACAATTTTCAGACGGCCTAAGAATTCTATAAAAAAACCGAACAGCCAAGCTGTTCGGTTTTTCAGTTCTTATTGAACTTTAATTTCTACATCCACACCCGCTGGAAGATCCAGTTTCATCAGTGCATCAGTAGTTTTGTCAGTCCAGTCCACGATGTCCATCAGACGCAAGTGGGTACGGATTTCCAATTGTTCACGAGAAGTTTTATTCACGTGAGGAGAACGCAAGATGTTGAAACGTTCGATTTTAGTTGGCAAAGGAATCGGACCTTTAACAACAGCGCCAGTACGTTTGGCAGTTTCAACGATTTCTTGCGCAGAACGGTCAATCAGACTGTAATCATAAGCTTTCAGGCGGATACGGATTTTTTGGTTTGCCATTTATCAATATCCCTCAATTAAGCAATTACAGAAGAAACCACACCCGCACCTACGGTACGACCACCTTCGCGAATCGCAAAGCGCAGACCTTCTTCCATAGCGATAGGCGCAATCAGTTCTACAGTAATGGTTACGTTCTCACCTGGCATTA
>NZ_JBQCWZ010000019.1:0-42193 GCF_051956895.1 Neisseria sp. P0021.S006 | reverse complement strand
GGCGAGGATAAATCGACCAAGCTGCTGACGCGCGGGTCGTTTTGCAGATGCGCTTTGAGCGCGTCTTTCAATATTGCGCCGTTGGCCGGCGCGGCAATAACCAAACGCATAAAAACTCCTTGAAGCACACAATAAACATTACTCAGCATACGCCCGCGCGTGATACGATTCAAGCCTGCAACGCAGAAAGCACGGTATGAGCAAAACCTACTTCACATCAGACCTACATTTCTCACATAAAAACATCGCTAAATTCTGCCCCCAATTTCGACCGTTCGATAACGTGGAGCAGATGGATGAATTTTTAATCCGGATATGGAATGAAACCGTTACGCCTGAAGATACGGTGTACAACTTGGGCGATTTTTCCTTTGCCCAAGACCATAAGCAGATAGAGCGCGTTTTGTCGCGGTTAAACGGGCAACATCACTTGATTTACGGCAATCATGATCATGTGATTCGGCAGTATGCCGATTTTTTCCGCAGCCAAACCAAGCATGACGGCCATCCGCTGCTGTCGTCCATACTGCCGTATTTGAAACTCAAATTGCCGGAAATTAAGAATACACTGGTTCTCTTTCACTATCCGATTCAGGAATGGGACGGCTGCTATCAGGGCTGGTATCACTTGTACGGCCATTTGCATGACAGGGTGGCGGAAATCAAAGGGCGTGCTTTAAATGTCGGATTCGATTTGCACGGCCGTTTTTTGACGGCGCAAGACGTCGATAAGTTTTTGTGTGATTTGCCTAAAATTTCGTATTTTGGTGAAGCAGGATTTAAAGCCAACTCGCCGGAAGAAGCGGCAGAGCTGGTGTCTCGGAAACTGGCGCAGTTAAATCAGGTATAATTTCAGACGGCCTTTGCGGATTTCCGGCAAAGGCCGTCTGAATATCAATTTCCCATTTTTGAGTGATACATGGAAAACCTTTTGGCTTACTTACTACAAAAAATCAGCCTCCCCAACCAAACCGGCAAGGACAAGTCATGAGCAGTAAGCCTTTGAAGTATCCCGTTTCCGCTTTGGTTGTTTTGTATGATAAAGACGGCAATATCCTGCTGATTGAACGCACGGCGCCGCAAGGTTTTTGGCAGTCGGTTACCGGCAGCTTGGAAGAGGGCGAGCGTATCGAAGAAACCGCATGGCGCGAAGTGTGGGAAGAAACCGGTATCCGCCTTGCAGACGGACAGCTGGAAAACTGGCACGACAGCACCGTTTATGAAATCTATCATCACTGGCGCCATCGCTATCCCAAAGGCGTTTTTGAAAACCGCGAACACATCTTCTCCGCCCAAATTCCGCGCGATACGCCTATCGTCCTGCAACCGGACGAACACGTTGCCTACGGTTGGTTTAGTGCGGAAGAAGCGGCAGAAAAAGTGTTTTCGCCTTCCAATAAACGCGCAATTTTAGAACTGGTCAAAAGGCTGAATGCCAAAAAGGCCGTCTGAATACGACAGTTTCACATTTTCAGACGGCCTTGGGTTTGCTATACTTTCGCCGTTTGACTCTATTTAAAATCAAAGGAAACCATCATGGCAGACTTCAATAAAATCCTGACCCCGGGCGATGTGGACGGCGGCATCATCAACGTTGTCAACGAAATCCCTGCGGGCAGCAACCACAAAATCGAATGGAACCGCAAACTGGCCGCTTTCCAACTCGACCGCGTTGAACCGGCAATTTTCGCCAAACCGACCAACTACGGCTTCATTCCGCAAACTTTGGACGAAGACGGCGACGAATTGGATGTATTGCTGGTGACCGAGCAGCCTTTGGCAACCGGTATTTTCCTGGAAGCACGCGTTATCGGTGTGATGAAATTCGTTGACGACGGCGAAGTGGATGACAAAATCGTCTGCGTTCCGGCCGACGACCGTAACAACGGCAACGCCTACAAAACTTTGGCCGATTTGCCGCAACAACTGATCAAACAAATCGAGTTCCACTTCAACCACTACAAAGACCTGAAAAAAGCAGGTACCACTAAAGTTGAATATTGGGGCGATGTAGAAGAAGCGAAACAAGTCATCAAAGAATCTATCGAACGTTGGAACAAACAAGCCTAATCGGTTTGCCCCATCCAATATCAAGGCCGTCTGAAAATCAGATTTTCAGACGGCCTTTTCATATCTCAGCAGCCTATCAATCCTTCAAGCATTTTCAAACTGATATTTCAAACGAATCAATCATATTATTTTAAATAATTGTTCCCTAAAGCCGAAATTTCAGACGGCTAGAGAATAGGTTTTCTAGATTGCAATTACAGCATCAGCCCCAAAACGCTTTTTCAAATCCTGCCGCGCATTCTGGTGGCAGTTCCCGTTGTAGTAAATCATGCAGAGCAGAATATAATTCTGGAGGTATGTCGCAGCTTTCTTCATCGTAGAACTCCCCGCCTGCTTTCCGCCATTCGCGCTCAAAATCATAAATTGCCAATAAGGTTTGCATTAGTATTGCTACGGAAGGGGCGATAAGGCGGCGTTTTTCTATTGTACCGTAACCTATTATCAACCAATAAACAGGACTGCCGGGAGCGGTGGTATCAGCAAAAAGAATTGAATCGTCAAACATTATGCCAAATATCGCCCATTCTTCACGCCAGCCTTGTGTAGGCAGATATTGCTTGGTCTTCCTATCCCAGCCGAAGGCCCAATCGTGCCAACTGTTGGGCAATTTGGGATAAGTCACCCATTGTAAAAACAGAGTTTCCATCTCCAGCCAATAATTGGCAAGTAGATTGTCGGAATGCCATATGCCGTCCATATGGCGGTAGAAGTCGGCTAATGCACCCAAATGTAGATGACGGTTACCTTCCAGTGGGGGCAGTTTCTGCAACGTTTCTGTATAGGGAAAACCAAAGGTTTGTGCGAAGGTGCGTATAAGGGAGTGAGGCATAAAGTTTGCTTGCTGTATTTTTACGGTTTAAGTCCGTGGAAGATAATGGATTATAGTGGATTTAATTAAAATCGGGCTTGACGCAGGCTAATGATGTAAGCCATCGATTTAGTTTATTTTTGATCTGCCAACGTTCATCAGTCAGAACATAAATATAGTAAATTCAAATTGTCTATAAGTTAGTGCGATATTTTGCCAATATAACAAAATCGTCTTTAAAACAAACAAACCATTCTTTCTCATTTTCAGACGGCCTCATTAAAGTAACGCCTATACCAAAAATAAGGAGTGCTTCAATGACTGCTACCACAACCGATCCACGAGCCAAGCTGCCTGAGACGCCTTTGTCCGGCAACGAAGCCTTGAAAGAGCGCAGCGATTATCTGCACGGTACGATTAAGGAGGAGTTGAAAGACAATTTTACCGGCGGCTTTACTGCCGACAACTTTCAACTTATCCGTTTCCATGGCATGTACGAACAGGACAACCGCGATATCCGTGCCGAGCGTACCGAACAAAAACTTGAACCCTTAAAAAACATGATGTTGCGTTGCCGTTTGCCCGGCGGCATCATTACGCCGAAGCAGTGGCTGGGTATTGACAAATTTGCCGGTGAAAATACGATTTACGGCTCTATCCGCCTGACCAACCGTCAAACCTTTCAATACCACGGCATTTTGAAAACCGATTTAAAACAGGCACATCAGGCATTGCACAAACTTGGTTTGGATTCCATTGCCACAGCCAGCGATGTCAACCGCAATGTGTTGTGTACCAGCAATCCGGTGCAAAGCACGTTGCATCAAGAAGCCTATGAATGGGCGGCGCGCATCAGTATGCACCTTCTGCCGCGTACCATGGCATATGCCGATGTCTGGCTGGACGGTGAAAAAGTGTTTACAACCGAGCCGACCGAGCCGCGTAATAAAGAAATTGCTGATGAGGTCGAGCCGATTTTGGGTAAAACCTATTTGCCGCGCAAATTTAAAACTGCCGTCGTAATTCCGCCCGACAACGATGTGGACATTCATTCCAACGATTTGGGTTTTGTGGCGATTGCAGAAAACGGCAAGTTGGTGGGCTTCAATGTATTGGTCGGTGGCGGCTTATCCAGCGAACACGGTAATACCAAAACTTATCCGAACATTTCTTACGAATTTGGTTTCGTTCCGCTCGAATACACCCTCAACGCCGCTGAAGCTGTTGTCAGCACCCAGCGCGACTGGGGCAACCGCAGCGACCGCAAAGCAGCGCGTACACGCTATACGCTGCAACGCGTCGGCGTAGATGTGTTCAAAGAAGAAGTCGAAAGGCGCATGGGCATTAAATTTGAACCTATCCGCCCTTACGAATTTACGCATCGCGGCGACCACATCGGCTGGGTACAAGGGCATGAAGGCAACTGGCATTTGACTTTGTTTATTGAAAACGGCCGTCTGCTCGATTATCCCGGTAGGCCGTTGAAAACAGGTATCCGCGAAATTGCTAAAATCCATCCCGGCGACTTCCGTCTGACGGCAAACCAAAATCTGGTGGTTGCCAATGTACCGCCCGAATTGAAAGACACGATTGATAAAATCGCCAAAGACCATGGCCTTATCAGCAAATCGATTACCATCCAGCGTGAGAACTCGATGGCCTGCGTTGCCTTGCCGACCTGTCCGTTGGCAATGGCGGAGGCTGAGCGTTTCCTACCAACATTCTCCGATAAAATTGACGAAATGTTCGCCAAATATGGTTTGGAAGACGAATACATCGTTTTGCGCGTAACCGGTTGCCCCAACGGTTGCGGCCGCGCCATGCTGGCAGAAATCGGTTTGGTCGGTAAAGCGGTCGGCCGCTACAACCTTTACGCAGGCGGCAACCGTGAAGGCACCCGCATTCCTCGTTTGTTTAAAGAAAACATTACCGAACCTGAAATCCTTGAAATTGTCGAAGGCTGGGTGGCAGATTGGTCTCGAAACCGTTTAGATGATGAAGGTTTTGGCGATTTTGCCATCCGTACCGGCATCGTCAAACCTGTATTGGACGCTCCGCGAGACTTCTGGGCATAATGCATACAACCAGATCCGCAAGTCTACAATAAGAAAATAGAGAAAACCAAAGGCCGTCTGAAAATCAGATTTTCAGACGGCCTTTTATATTGTGCGTATTTATATTAAAGATGGAATATAAACCGAATCAGCGACGGCGGCCAAAGCCCCGACCCATACTTGGGCGGCGGTAGTTGGAAGGCTGACGCGCGGTTTCGCGGTAACGCTGTTGCTGTTGAGCGTTTTGTTGCTGGGCACGCAGGGTGCGCGTATTCAGCTGTTGGCTGGTGCGTCTGTTTGGACGTGCGGTTTGATAATAGTTGGCACGGGCTTGACGTGCAATCGGGCTGTTTTGATTGCTTGCCTGTGTGAATTTGTTGGCCAATGCGTTGCCGATAAATGCACCGGCTGCCGCGCCCACCAAGCTTTGCAGCAGCCAGCTGCCGGTGGATTGGTCGTAGATATATTGTTGGCCGTCTGTACCGGTTACCGGTTGGCCGTTGTTGCCGTTAGCTTGTGCCTCGGCAGGAATGGTGTCTTTCACGGCTTCAGGCGTGAGCTGGTAAACCGTATTGTCTTCTTGTTGGCCGTTTTGTTGTGCCAACTGTTGTTGTAATGCTTCGATTTGTTTTTGTTGCTGCTCAAGCTGCGCTTGGGTATTGTCTTTGCAGGCAGCAAGGGCAAAAGTGGAAAGGGCGGCTAAGGCAATCAGTTTTTTCATTGTTTTTCCTGAGAGAAGTTTGTCTTTGCCGAGATTTCGGCGGAGTGTGTTCGCCTAATATTAAACCATTTCCCTGTTTTTCAAGTAGTTTTACAAAATAATATTGGAAAGTTGCGCTGCAAATGCACGGCTGTTGGCAGCCAGATTGCCCAGTGCGGGCATTTCGTGTTCGGTTTCGATAATCAGCAGGTTGGCAGGGCGGCGGGTGTGCAGGGACATTTGCATTTCAGCGGGAGAGAAGGGCATGTGATGGCGTTTGGCGAAAGCTTCGGCGCGTTTGTTGGCGGTTTTGAGCATGGGCAACAGGGTAATATCCAAATGGAAACGGCGTACGCCCAAAACCAAAATACGCGCTGCGAAGAAATCCGCTTCATCAGTAAAAACGTTGGGGCTGCTTTGATTGAAGTCGTGGCGCTCTGCGGCAATCAAGGTCGCGATGGTGCGTACTTGCGGAATCAGGGCTTCGCTGATGAGGCTGTCAGGCGAATCAGGCAAAGTGTGCATGTTGAGCATGCTGTGGTGGCTGTTGCTGTCAACGACCATGCGGCAGGTGTGTAACATTTGTGTTTGGCTGTGGATTTTAGTTGAGGCAGTCATGGCTGTATTCCTTATTTCTTAAAAATGGGTGGATTTAAGCGGCCATGGTGGGTATAAAAAAAGCCGCTCAAATGAGGCGGCTCTAATTTGCGTATTTTCAATTTGGTCTGTTTTAGACAAGCGCAAAAAAGTACCGCACGTTTGTGTGGTACCAATAGAAGAAAGTAGCAGAGCGTTGCGCGGTTTGCATGATGAAAATACGTCTTTAATGTATAAAAGAATGGAACGTAGTTTAAAACAAGAATGCCAGTAATTTCAATATCCAATCGACAAAACCCACCAATAAATCTACAAGTTGTTGTAATCCTTCCAATTTATTTTCTTTCGAGTGAGTCAAATTTGCACAATTATAATGCAAAACCGGGTGAATTGATAACAATCCGAGCAGGCTCTTTAAAAAGGCCGTCTGAAAACTGAATTTCAGACGGCCTTTATTTTTGTTTATCCAATCAATAAATGTCGCGTTGGTAGCGTTTGTCTTCGCGCAGGTCGTTGAGGTAGTCTTCGGCTTCGTCACGGCTGAGTTTGCCTTGGGTTTCGATGACTTCGATCAGGGCGTTTTCGACATCGCGTGCCATGCGTGCGGCGTCGCCGCAGACGTAGATGTGTGCGCCTTGTTGCAGCCAGTTCCAAACTTCGGCGGCGCGTTCGGTGATTTTGTGTTGGACGTAGACTTTGTATTCGCCTTGACGGCTCCATGCGAGGTCGGCGCGGGTGAGGAGGCCGTCTTTGCGCCAATCGCTCCATTCGAGTTGGTAGAGGAAGTCGTCGGCCAGGCGTTGGTTGCCGAAGAAGAGCCAGTTTTTGCCGCTGTCGCCATTGGCTGCGCGTTGTTGCATAAAGGAGCGGAAGGGGGCGACGCCTGTGCCTGCGCCAATCATGATGATGGGAGTGTCGCCGTTTTGGGGCAAGCGGAAGTTGGGGTTGGGTTCGACAAAGACACGGATTTCGCTGCCTTCTTCGAGGCGTTCGCCCAAGTAGCCAGATGCTGCGCCGGTGTAGGTGTGGTCGTAGTGGTTGAAACGGACGACGCCTACGGTAAGGTGGACTTCTTCGCCGACTTCGTCTTGGGCGGAGGCGATGGAGTAAAGGCGCGGGGTTTGTGGGCGGAATAGGCTGTATAGGGTTTGTGCGTCCAGTGGGTGTGGATGGGCGGCAAATACGCCTACGGGCGGTGTGGCGGCGAGGTAGGCATCCAGTTGGGCTTTATCTGCGACTATGGTTTTGAGTTCTTCGTTGTTTGTTAATTCGGCGTATTGTTGGACGAATGCCGGTGTGTTTTGGGTGATGTCTGCGGATTCGGTCAGGGCGGTGCGGATGTCGGTTTCGCGGTCGTCTGAAAGTTGGACGGTTTCGCTGCCGGTCAGTTGGTTGAGGTCGAGGATTTCTTGGACGAGGTCGGCGGCATTAAGCGGCCATACGCCGAGTGCGTCGCCTGCCTGATAATGCAAACCTGAGCCGCTGAGGTCGATTTCGATGTGTTCGACGTCTTTTTCCGCATCGCGCGAGGTAATTTTTTGGCGCACGGATAGGGTGGCTGTGTAGGGTTTTTCTTTGGTATAAATGGCGTCGTTGCTTGGTGTTGCTGAACTGTTTGGTGCAGCGGTTATACTTGGGCTTGCTGCTTGGGCGGTTAATTCGGCTACTTTGGGTACGACGGCGGCAATCCATGCGTCGGCATCGGCTTGGAATTCTAAGTCGCAAATGCCCAAGTCGTTCAGACGGCCTGCGCCCAGTTCAGCAAATTTGGCATCAAAGTCTTTGCCTGCTTGGCAGAAGTTGGGATAGGAGGAATCGCCAAGGCCTAAGACGGCAAAGGTGAGTTTGCTGAGTTCAGGTTTCTTTTTGCCGTAGATGAATTTGTACAGGGGCAGGGCTTCTTCGGGCGGTTCGCCTTCGCCTTGGGTGGAGGTAACTAAAAGCACGATGTCTTCGTCGGGCAGGGTCTTGCTTTTGAAATCGCCTGTGCTGCTGAGGCGGGCTTCTACGCCGGCGGCTTGAAGTTTGGTGTGTAATGATTCGGCAACGCTACGGGCATTGCCTGTTTGTGAGGCGGAGAGGACTAATACGCGGCGGCCGACTGTCGAGGCGGCTGCTTGCAGGGCAGATGGTTCGGCTGCTGCTCCGGATACGCCTTGGCTTTGCGCCCAGCAATAGCCAGAGAGCCAGGCAAGTTGGGTGGGGGATAGGGTGGAGAGTTGGACGGAGAGTTCGGGTGGAAGCGGATTGGCTTGGCTCATTTGGATTCCTTTGTTGGACGGCTATAACCGATTGTTTGAATAATGGACAATCGCCACTTTAAACAGGCCGTCTGAAAAAAGGAAAGAATGCTTGGTTTTAATTTAAGATGATTTCGTTATATTCGGGAAGGTATTAGGCCGTCTGAACATGCTCGTTCAGACGGCCTTGGATTGGATAGAAACGAGATTTTCAGTTTCCGCTGGAGAGTTTCATCACTACGACGCCGGAGATGATGAGAAATGCGCCAAGCCAGCGGCCGAAGTTGGCAGCATCGTTGAAAAATACAACGCCTACCAAAAAAGCCCCTGCCGCGCCTATGCCTGTCCAGACGGCGTAGGCTGTACCCATCGGAATACTTTTTTGGGCAAGGTAAAGGAAGTATCCGCTGCCGACGATGCAGGCAAGCGCGGCGGCAAAGCCATGCCAGCGGTAGCCTTCCTGTTGTGCCAGCTTCAAGCCCAATGGCCAGCCGATTTCCAGCATACCGGCTAAGATTAAATAAAACCAACTCATAATATGTCCTGATAGTGTGTTAAGGTTTCAGACGGCCTTAGAAAGATTGTTTTCTTCCGAGAGTTCAACGCGTTGTCCGATATCTTTTAGATTGGAGTATTGTTCGACCAAGCGCGGTACATCGTCCAAGCTCATTGCAAACATCCATAAATAAGTGCTGACGGAATAGATATGGCCGGCGCTTCCGTAGCCTTTAAGCGTCATGTGTATAAAGGCGAAGCCGAACAATACGCTCATCGCCATGCCGATACTGAGATAGCCTAAGGCTTCGCGGTTGGAAATCAGCACGCGTAGTTTGGCAAACCAGCCATAGTGGCGGTAGAGCTGATGCTCGTTGCCGTCGCGGATAAGGTGGTTGTCGCGTTCAAACCGATTGTTTAAATGGAAATATAGGTTTTCGCTGATGGCGGCAAAACGCGGCAGCAACCATAAAAACAGGGCAAGTATCGCGACAGCCAATACGCCCACCCAAAATTCCAATATCAGCAACATCATACATGCACCGAAGATGGAGACCAGCGAAGTAGCAGCGATGGGCAGGTGTTCTTCAAAAAAACTGACAAACTCGCGCGATAGGGCAACGCGTGCGGTAATGGCGGAATGCGGTACTTCTCGCTTGCGCTGTTCCAAAACGACCGGGACGGCTATTTCAGTATAGATTTTGGTAAATGTACGCGTATCGGCTATCCTTCGGGCGGCGCCGATTATCCACATTAATAAGACCACCACACCATACAACATTGCCTGCCAGACGTTGCCTTCCATAACGGCATTAATCGCCCAGCCTCCAAACACGGGATATACCAGCAAGAGCAGATTATCCAAGCCGACGAGAGAGAAGGTTGTGATGAGTTTGCGGCGGTGTGTTTGACCGATGTGTTTCAACATTTTCCACATGGTTGCCCTCCTTCCTTATTTAGTATTGAGGGTTTGCGCCATTAATTCGGCCAACGCGTCCAAATCGGCAAACAGTCGGGCTGCACGTTTTTCACCGAAGGCGGTAAAAATTCGTTTGCTGAATTCCTGCATGTTTTGCACCAATGGTGCGGCGGATTCTTTGCCTTGCTCGGTCAGCGACAATAAGCGTTCGCGTTTGTCTTGTTCGCTTTCGTGAAATGTCAGCAAGCCTTGTTCCGCCAGCGTTTTGCATGTGCCGGAAACGGTTTGCTTGGGCAGGCTCCATTCTTCGCCTATGTGTTTTTGAGTGCGGCTGCCTTCGGTGGCCAAGGTGTAGAGAACGGCGAAGGTATTGTAGTTGGTGTTTTGCTGTTTAATCCATTGGTCAAATGCGCTGTCTATGTGGCTGATACGCATGCCGAGTTGGTCGAGCTGATTCATAAATTGGTCTCAATATTGACTAATTGGATGCGGATTATAGTCATGTTTAGGACTAATTGCAAATGGAGGGCCGTCTGAAACAATCATTTTCAGACGGCCTTGAAACCGTTAAAATAATTAATGTAGAAACGATATATTCAAACTACGATAAACCTAATAAAACCATCTTCAGCACATACGCCATGATTCATTTCTTATCTCAAAACATCTCCTCTAAACAAGCCACTGCCATCGGGCTGCTTGCCGTTGCTTTGTGGAGCTTTGTCATTTCTCTGATACGCTCTTTGAGCCTGCATATGGGGGCAGTGGGCGGAGCGGCAATGATGTACACCCTGTCCACCGTATTGATTTGGCTGATTTTCGGCCGGCCGCATTTACGCAATTACAACCGCAGCTATCTGTTTTGGGCGAGTGTGTTTTTTGTCGGCTGCGAACTGTGTTTGTCGCTCTCGGTCGGTTTTGCGCAAAACGCGAGACAGGCGGTGGAAATCGGCATGGTCAATTATTTGTGGCCGACGTTTACCATCGTCGGAGCGGTATATTTCAACAAACAGCCGTCAAAATGGTGGATAGTCATCGGCTTTGTGCTGTCGTTTTTAGGGATTGCCACTGTATTGGGCGGCGATGTCGGCTTGTCAATTTCCGGCATCTACCACAATGTCCGCACCAATCCCGGCGGCTACATCATGGCATTTGCGGATGCGGTGTTTTGGGCGGCATATTGTACGCTGACGGCGCGCGTGAAAGCGGAAGGCAGCAGCGTCGGCTTTTTCTTTGCGCTGGTGTCGATATTGTTGTGGATAGAGTATTTTCTCAGCGGCGCGGATACGTTGAGTTTTGATTCCGTATCGCTCGGCTATGCCGTTGCCGCCGCGTCTTGTATGGGCTTGGGCTATGCAGTGTGGAATATCGGTATTTCGCGCGGCAACCTGACCGTATTGGCAGGCGCATCTTATTTCATTCCGGTATTGTCTGCGGTAGTGTCATCATTTTTGATTAGCGCGCCTTTGTCCATGACATTTTGGCAGGGTGCGGGAATGGTGTGCTTAGGGTCGATTGTATGTTGGTTGGCGACCCGGAGAAAACGGATGGTGTGAGGTAATATCCCATAGTTTTGCGATATAACGAAAACAGCTTTTTTAACAACCAAACATTCTTTCCCATTTTCAGACGGCCTGTTTAAAGTAGCAGTCAGTTTGAGAAATCACGAGAAATGGGAAAGAATCATGACCGTAGCTTCCGCTCCGCTTTTACGCTTCATTACCGCTGGCAGTGTCGATGACGGCAAATCCACCCTCATCGGCCGCCTGCTCTACGACAGCAAAACCTTACTGACCGACCAGATTGACAAGCTCAACCGTGCCACTGAAAACGGCGAAACGCCTGATTTTGCCAGTTTGACAGACGGCCTTGCCGCCGAGCGCGAACAAGGCATTACCATTGACGTGGCCTATCGTTATTTCGCCACGCCCAAACGCAAATTCATTATTGCCGACACGCCGGGACACGAGCAATACACCCGCAACATGGTAACGGGTGCATCGACCGCCGATGCCGCCATCGTCCTGATAGACGCAACGCGCGTCGATTTTTCCGGCAGCGAACCCGTCCTTCTGCCGCAAACCAAACGCCACAGCGCGATTCTGAAACTCTTGGGCTGCCCCAACGTCATCGTCGCCGTCAACAAACTCGACCTGCTCGACTTCGACGAAACCAAATATCAGGCCATTACCGCAGCCTACCGCAAACTGGCTGAACAAATCGGTCTCCAAGCCCAAATCCACTTCCTGCCCATCAGCGCGTTAAAAGGCGACAACATCGTCAACGCCAGCAGCCAAACCCCGTGGTATCAAGGTTTGCCGCTTTTACCCCTGCTCGAAAGCCTGCCCGTCAACCGCCAAAACGCCGCCGACCAAGCCACCCACTTCCCCGTACAGCGCGTCGCACGGCAAGACGGCAGCAGCAGCGACGACTTCCGCGGCTATCAAGGCAGGCTGGAAGCAGGTCGTCTGAAAACCGGAGACGAAATCAAAGTCCTGCCTAGCGGACACACCGCCAAAATCGCCGAAATCTACAATCCAAACGGCAAAACCGAATCTGCCGAGGCAGGGGAAGTGTTGACTGTCGTTTTGGATACCGATATCGATATTTCACGCGGCAACAGTATTGTTTCAGCCGACAGCGCCATTGTTCCCGAACAACAATTTCAAGCCGCGCTTTGCTGGTTTGACGATATTCCGCTCAATCTGCGCCGCAAATATTTGCTGAAGCACACTACCCAAACCACGCCCGTAAAAATCAGCGAAATTGCCTATGTTTGGGACGTGAACACCCTCAGCCGCGTCGAATCCGCCGAAACGCTCAAGCTCAACGACATCGGCAGCGTCAGCCTCAAAACCCAGCAGCCGCTTTCTGCTGCCGCATACGAAGACAACCATGCACAAGGCGCGTTTATTTTGATTGACGAAGCCACCAACCATACTGTCGCAGCAGGCATGATACGCAAAGTCAGTGAAACAAACAGTTTTGAAATTTAAAAGAAAGTTGCAATAAAAAAAGGCCGTCTGAAGTTTCAGACGGCCTGTTATTTTATCCAAGGCGAAATGCTTATGCGCCGTAAACCGGATATTTATTGCACAAAGCAGTCACTTGTTCGCGGACTTTGGCGAGGTTGGCTTCGTCTTCAGGGTTGGCCAATACGTCGGCAACCAAGTTTGCCAATACGCGCGCGTCGGCTTCGTTAAAGCCGCGTGTGGTCATGGCGGCGGAGCCGATGCGGATGCCGGAGGTAACGAATGGTTTTTCCGGATCGTTCGGGATGGCGTTTTTGTTGACGGTGATATGAGCTTTGCCCAAAGCGGCTTCGGCGGCTTTGCCGGTGATTTTCATCGGTTGCAGGTCAACGAGGAAAACGTGGCTTTCAGTACGGCCGGAAACGATGCGCAAACCGCGTTTAACCAACTCTTCCGCCATAGCGGCAGCATTGATTTTCACTTGTTTTGCGTATTGTTTGAACTCAGGTTGCAACGCTTCTTTAAACGCCACGGCTTTGGCAGCGATAACGTGCATCAACGGACCACCTTGCAGGCTTGGGAAGATAGAAGAGTTCAGCGCTTTTTCGTGGGTATTGTCACGGCACAAAATCACACCGCCGCGAGGGCCGCGCAGGGTTTTGTGGGTGGTGGTGGTTACGAAGTCGCAGAATGGTACGGGGTTAGGATATTCGCCGCCGGCAATCAGGCCGGCATAGTGCGCCATGTCGACAAAGAGGTATGCGCCGACTTTATCGGCGATTTCGCGGAATTTTGCCCAATCGATTTGTAGCGCATAGGCAGATGCGCCGGCCACAATCATTTTAGGTTTGTGTTCAAGCGCCAAGCGTTCTACTTCGGCATAATCGAGAACTTCGTTTTCATCCAAACCATAAGTAATGGCGTTGTAGAGTTTGCCGGAGATGTTAACGCTTGCGCCATGGGTCAAGTGGCCGCCGTGTGCCAGAGACATGCCCAAAATGGTGTCGCCCGGTTTCAAAACTGAAGCATATACGGCTTGGTTGGCTTGCGAGCCGGAGTGCGGTTGGACATTGACATATTCTGCGCCAAACAACTCTTTAGCGCGGTCAATCGCCAATTGTTCGACAATATCAACGTATTCGCAGCCACCGTAGTAGCGTTTGCCAGGATAGCCTTCGGCGTATTTGTTGGTCAATTGCGAACCTTGGGCTTCCATAACGGCACAGCTGACGTAGTTTTCAGAGGCGATTAGCTCGACGTGGTCTTGCTGGCGCTTGTCTTCTTGGGCGATGGCTGCTGCCAAATCGGGGTCATATTGTGCGAGGGTAACGCTTTTTGAAAACATGTTCTCGATTCCTTTGTGATGGGCTGAAAATATGGGATGGAGTGCTGCGGATTGGTTCAAGATGAACTATTTTTCTTGCATTGTCAACAATTGTGTCGGGTGTTTGGTTTCAGACGGCCTGAGATTGAAGGGTTTATTTGAAAATATCATCTTGTTTTAAATGAAAATCCATTTTTTCCAGAAGTGCGACCAAATCGGATTCGGCTTGGGCGGCTTTAAGATTTTTTGCCAGTTCTACCAAGGCTACTGCATTTAATCGTTCTTTCTCCAACCGTAGAGCTTCTTCGCTGAAGATTTTGATATTGTCTGCCGATTCGGCGGCATCTATTTTTTCAAATGGATAAAATGATTCTTCGTGCACGGCCAAACCGTCAGGCAAGGGGGCAGCATGGTTGAAATCGGCATCATTGACCGGCATCCATGAAGGATGGTTTTCAAGCAGGATAAATTGTCCGTCCATGCCGTTGATATGACGGAATAGGGTGGTTCGGCCATTGTGTAAACGCATAAGCCCGATTGTATGCCCAAGTCGGCAAACCGTCTAGAAACCTGTTTCTTTCCATTGGGACGATGGCTAATGGTGATATTATTAATTTTGACATAAAACAGTTTCGGCTTAAAAAAGACTGGATAAAACGCCCGTGTTTGTTATAATGAAGCTAAAGATTAATTCGTCCTAGTTTTTGGCAGCAGTACTTTTTTATTTAATTAACAAGAGAGGAAAACAAAATGTTTCCAGAATATCGCGATCTGATTTCTAAACTGAAACAAGAGGATGCACACTTTGCCCGTTTGTTTGAGGAGCACAACGAGCTGGACGATAAAATTACCGGTTTGGTGAATAACGTGGTAACCAGCGGCGCCGAAGAAATCGAGGAGCTGAAAAAAGCCAAACTCAAACTCAAAGACGAATTGTATGCCCTTTTGCAAAAAGCAGCAGGCAAATAATTAAAATTTGAATAAGGCCGTCTGAACGGTATGATGGAAATCTCAGATTCCCTTTCATGCCGGTTTAGACGGCCTTTTTAATTATTAGGCATTTGGTTATTTTTATTGGCTTAATTTAACGAATAATTGTAAATCACTCTTAATTGCATTGAAAACTCTGTTAAGTTTATTTAAAATCTCGAATAATTTTTATTTTGATTTTTAACAAACAAAGTTAAAGAGAAACGATGCAATGAAAACATTCACACTCGCCATTTTGCCTTTGGCGTTAATTAGTGCATTCTCACACGCAGCTGAAGAGAAAGCAGTTGAGCAGGCTGAAGTCGATACCGTTTACGTTACTGCCGAGAAGCAGTTGCAGCAATCGCTCGGCGTATCGCGTATTTCGAAAGACGACATTGACAAGCGTCCGGCCGTCAACGATATTTCCGAATTTGTCCGCACCATGCCGGGCGTCAACCTGACCGGCAATACAGCGACGGGTCAGCGTGGCAACAAACGCCAAATCGACTTGCGCGGTATGGGCCCTGAAAACACATTGATTCTGATTGACGGCAAGCCTGTGAACTCGCGCCAATCCGAGCGTATCAGTATGCGCGGCGAACGCAATACGCGCGGCGACAGCAACTGGGTGCCGGTTGAAGAAATTGAATCCATCACCGTTTTGCGCGGTCCGGCGGCAACGCGTTATGGCTCGGGTGCGATGGGCGGCGTGGTCAACATTGTCACCAAAAAAGTACCGAAAGAATTCAAAGGATCAGTGAACTATTACACTAACCAGCCGCAAGACAGCAAGGAAGGGGCAACCAACCGTGTCGGCTTCAACCTTGGCGGGCCGATTATCCAAGACGTATTGGGCTTCCGTATCTACGGCAATTTCAACAAAACCGATGCCGATTCCACAGACATTAACCGCGATTCTATCACCACTGTTACTACGAAAAACGGCCCGATACGGGAACGCGGACGTGTCGTTGTGCCTGCCGGACAAACCCGCACTGTTACCAACACCACCTATGGAGCGGCAGGGGTGGAAGGTGTGAAGAATAAAGACATAGCCGGCCGCCTACAATGGAAAATCAGTCCGTCACAAACCCTGATTTTAGACAGCAGCTACAGCCGTCAGGGCAATATCTACAACGGCGATTCGCAAAATTCCAATGCTGCCAATACACGGACCGTCATTACAGATACTGCCACAGGCGTGGTGATTTCCGACACCGATTCGACCCTGCGCGAAATTTACCGGAGCGGCATTAAGGAAACCGCTCGCCTCTACCGTTCCTCCTACGCCCTGACCCATGACGGCGCGTGGGACTGGGGCGACACCAAAAACGTATTGAGCTACGAACGCACCACCAACAGCCACCTGCCCGAAGGTTTGGCAGGCGGGCCTGAGGGCAGCTATGTCGGCACGGAATACGTCCAAAGCCGTCTGAAAAACCTGCGTTTCAGCAGCGAGGCCAACATACCGTTCAAACTCGGCGTAGAAAACGTACTGACCGTCGGTGCGGAATTTACCGACAGCAAACTGGACGATCCCTCATCCAACCGCCAAGGCTTTACCGACCAAGGCCAAACATCGACCTTCCCGGGCGTTTCCGCCATACGTGGCGGCAAAACATCGCAGCAGAACAAGGCAATCTATGTCGAAGACAATATTTCGCTGACCCCGTCCACCAAACTGATACCGTCCCTGCGCTACGACCACAACAGCAAAAGCGGCGGCAACTGGAGTCCCGCGCTCAACTTCTCCCAGCAGATCGGCGCAAACTGGCTGGTCAAAGGCGGCATCGCGCGCGCCTACAAAGCCCCCAACCTGTACCAAAGCAACCCCGAATTCATCCTGTACACGCGCGGTAACGGCTGCCCCGTGGAATTGGGCAGCGACCCACACTGCTACTTTATGGGCAATGCCAACCTAAAACCCGAAACCAGCGTCAATAAGGAAATCGGCATCGAATTCGAAAAAAACGGCTGGCAGGCCTCGGCAACCTACTTCCACAATGCCTACCGCAACAAAATCATCACCGGCACGGAAATCATAGCCCGCAGCAGCACCAGCTCAGGCATCCTCTACCAATGGGACAACTCACCGAGGGCGACTGTTTCCGGCCTGGAGGGCAACCTCGTCATCCCCCTGCACAACACGCTGAAATGGAGCAACAACTTCACCTACATGCAGAAATCGGAAGACTACAAAGGCAACCCCCTGTCGCTGATTCCGAAGTTCACTATCAACAGCACGCTGGCCTGGACGCCGAACGAACGCTTTGACGCCAACCTGACCTTCACCCAATACGGCCGCACCAAACCGCGTTCGGTCGCCATCAACAACATCGAACAAAGCGGCAGCGGCGGCAGCGGAGAAACCCTGGCTTCAGCCCGCAACCAAACCGTTTTGGGCGGATACAGCATCTGGGGCATCAACGCCGGTTACAACTGGAACAAACGCGTGGCCGTGCGCGGCGGCATCAGCAATCTGTTCGACAAAAAACTGTACCGCACCGGCAACGGCGCGCAGACCTACAACGAGCATGGCCGTGCCTTCTACGGCAGTTTGAAAGTATCGTTTTAAGTAGAAGCGTATTAAATCAGGCCGTCTGAAACGGTGTGAAATGAAATCTAGGATTTCTGACACATGGTTTCAGACGGCCTTCTGATTTTAAATTTAGAAGTATTTGTTGTTACGGAATTTGCTTCTCTTTTTGGAAAAGTAAAAGGGCGGTTTTGCCGCCCTGAGAATACAAACTACTTATTCGACCCAAGTCACCATTTCATCAATCGGCTTGCGTGATTTTTTAGTGATTTCTTTGGCGCGATAGCCGAATGTTGCCGCTACGGATACGCCCCATTCGTTGGCATCAAACAGGCCTTCTGCTGCCAATACTTCGTTCATTTTGTCGTAGTTGAAGCCTTCGATTGGGCAGGAATCGATGCCGATGGCCGCTGCACCTGTAAGCATATTGGCCAAAGCAATATAGGTCTGCTTGCCGCTCCAGTCAAAGAGTGCGCGTTGGTCGTCGGCAATTTTAATGTCGGTTTCTTGGAAGCTTTTGTATCTTGCCAATGCTTTTTCCAGTTGCTCTCCTTGCAGGCCCCTGCGTTCGGCAACACTGCGGAAGAACGGGGTATCGTAACGGGCATTTTTCTTGGCAAGGATAATCACCAGATGGCTGCAGTCATCCAGTTGCGATTGCATCCCCCAGCTGAAAGGCTTGATTTTCTCACACAGGGCTTTGTTTTGAATCACCAAGAATTTCCATGGCTCGGAGCCGACGGAGCTTGGGGAGAGGCGGGCAAATTCTAGAATCGCTGCAAAATCTTCTTGGCTGATTTTTTTGTTGGGATCGTAATAACGGGTGGAGCAGCGATTTTCGAATACTTGCAGCATTTGTTCGCGTGTAATTTGATTCATCTGGTTTTCCTAATAAATGAAGATGTTATTCCAATATCCGGTTCCTTTTGAGGCATCATTACCGGCATAACCTTAAGGAGGAAACAGGCTGGGGCAACACCATGTTAAATCAAACCTGACGGTCAGGCTATCTTTTAATTCTGAATTTCGCAAAAAAAATTCGATAAATATCAATATCAATACGAAAAGGCCGTCTGAAACTTTAAACGTTAAAGTTTCAGACGGCCTTTGATTTCAAATCCTAATTACAGATGAGGATTAATCAGGTTTTCTGGAGAGAGGATGCGGTTGAGCTCTTCTTCGCTCAACAGGCCGCGCTCCAGTACGACTTCGCGCACGCCTTTGCCGGTTTGGGCGCAGATTTTTCCGACCAAGTCGCCATTGCGGTGGCCGATGTATGGGTTCAGATAAGTGACCAAACCGATGGAGTTGAAGACGTAGTGTTCGCAGATTTCGCGGTTGACCGTAATGCCTTTGACGCATTTGTCGGACAGGTTGACCGCGGCATTGCCCAAGAGGGAAATAGTTTCAAACATACATTGGGCGATGACCGGCTCCATAACGTTCAGCTGCAACTGACCTGCTTCGGCTGCGAAAGTGATGGTGGTGTCGTTGCCGATGACTTTGAAGCAGACTTGGTTGACGACTTCGGGAATCACGGGATTGACTTTGGCAGGCATAATGGAAGAACCGGCCTGCAATTCAGGCAGGTTGATTTCTTTCAAACCAGCGCGCGGACCGGAAGAGAGCAGGCGCAAGTCGTTACAGATTTTAGACAGTTTGACGGCTGTGCGTTTCAATGCGCCGTGTACCATCACATATGCGCCGCAGTCGGAGGTCGCTTCGATCAGGTTTTCAGTCAGTTTGCAAGGCAGGCCGCTGACTTCGGAGAGTTTCTCAACAACCAAAGCCGCATAGCCTTTAGGCGTATTCACGCCGGTACCGATGGCTGTGGCGCCGAGGTTGACTTCAAGCAGTAGGGAGCGGGTACGGTCGAGGTTGAGGATTTCTTCTTCCAACAACACTTGGAAAGATTGAAACTCTTGTCCGGCAGTCATCGGCACGGCATCTTGAAGCTGGGTGCGGCCCATTTTCAAAACATCTTTAAACTCTTCGGCTTTTGCGGCAAAAGAGTTTTTCAAGATGGCCAGTTTGTCGAGCAATTCGCCGATGCTGTAATACACGGCAAGGCGGAAGCCGGTAGGGTAGGCGTCGTTGGTGGATTGGCTGGCGTTAACATGGTCCATCGGATTGACGATGTCGTAGTGGCCTTTTTCGTGACCCAAGACTTCTAATGCGAGGTTGGCAATGACTTCGTTGGTATTCATGTTGACCGAAGTACCGGCGCCGCCTTGATAAACGTCGGACGGGAATTGGTCGAGGCAGCGGCCTTTGACCAATACTTCATCGCAGGCTTTTTCGATGGCGGCCGCGATTTCCGGCTTGATGGCACCCAATGCGCCGTTGGCTTGCGCGGTGGCTTTTTTAACCATGACCATGCTGCGGACAAATTGCGGTACGTCGGAAATTTTTTGCGTGGAAATTTTAAAGTTTTCAATGGCGCGCAAAGTATGGATGCCCCAATATACTTCAGCAGGGATCTCGCGGTCGCCCAATAAATCGTGTTCGATTCGTACAGTCATTTCTCTTACCTTCTCGTATAGTTGTGTTGGTGTGCGTTATGCGTTTGGAACATTAGCCCAGTTTGGCAAGATTGTCCAGTCGGTAAGGCTTAATCGTCAGGGTGAAGGCGCGCTGCTTCGCGTTCCTTGGCAACCGTATCTTTGTCTTTCAGCTTCGCACCCAGGCCCAACATTTTTTCATATTCGGATTGTGGCGTTCCGTCATCCTGCATACCGAACGCGCTGGCGTTGACCCAGAGGGCGAGCAGGGAAACGATAATGGCGAAAAAGCTGACGATATACCAAAACATTTTTTTCTTCCTTGTGTGTCTGCGTGTGCAGATTGTTGTGGTTTGTAAAGATGTGAATGTAGCACAAACGCGGTTGGGTTTAAATTCTTCTCCCGCATCCTTTCATTGATTTACCTGTAATTGTTTAGAAAGGAAAAGGCCGTCTGAAAAGTAAGACTTTTCAGACGGCCTTGGGGGCTTTGTCGGGAAGATTAGCCGCCGCATGCGCCGCAGCAACCGCCTTCGCCATGACCGCCGCGTTTTTCTTCGTTGTTGATAACGGGCAGCTCGGTTTCTTCGGTTTGCTCTTTTTTATCTTCAGGCAAATCGTTTACTTTGATTTTGTTTTCTTCGGCCATGATACATCCTTTCAATGGATTGAGGAGTGGAAAGATTCATAAAGATAGCATCTTTAAACGAATAAACCAAGCAGCACAAAACTGCCTTGTGATAATGCCATGACTTGGAACAATAAATTTGCTTGTAAAAGCGTTAAGGCCGTCTGAAAAAATCCAAAGAGGAGTGTTGGTTTTATGGTTTGAAATGGCAGCAGAAAGATTTAAGAATGCTTGATTTGAAGGGATAAACTGACATTGATTTCAAAAAACAATACAATGTTATCATCATCTGGAAACAGCCAATTTATCGGAGCATATATGTATTCACACCACAGCGAACGCCATTTCAGCGACCGCAACAACTGGCTTCGGGCAAGCGTATTGGGTGCCAATGACGGCCTGATTTCCACTGCCTCGCTGTTGACGGGCGTAGCCGCTGCCGCGCCTGATTTCCAAACCCTGCTGTTGACGGGCGTTTCGGCGCTTATCGGGGGCGCAGTATCAATGGCGGCGGGGGAGTACGTTTCTGTGTCCAGCCAATCGGATACGGAAAAAGCCGATTTACACAAAGAGCGTTTTGAGTTGGCAAATAATCCTGATGCGGAGTTGGAAGAGCTGACGGAAATTTACCGCCTCCGCGGTTTGTCCGATGCGCTTGCCGCAGAGGTGGCCAAAGCCTTGATGGAACACGATGCGCTCGCCGCCCACGCGCGTGACGAAATCGGCATTACCGAAGCTTCTTCCGCCCGTCCCATGCAGGCTGCGCTGGCTTCTGCCGCTTCATTTTGTGCCGGCGCGATTTTGCCGTTACTGGTCGCATTGACAGCTTCTAGCGCCATTGTTCCGGCCTTGGCAGTTTCCACTTTGTGCGGACTGGCAGGACTAGGCTATGTCTCCGCCAAACTCGGTGGCGCGCCTGTTGTTCCCGCCGTTTTGCGCGTGTGCCTATGGGGCGTTGCGGCATTGGTGATAACCGGATTTATTGGAAAACTGGCCGGCGTGGCCGTCTGAATGTAAGGGCTTATATTCTTTTAAACCTGTATCCAGTAAAATTGAAAATCTATTTGATCGCTAAAGGCCGTCTGAAAATTTTTCAGACGGCCTATGGTGCTTGTATTTACTTACTTACAAACTGTTTTGTCATGACCTATCCGATTCCCAAACCTCGTGAAAAATCCCGTTGGCTCAATCTGTCTCAAGGCTCGCTGCCCTTGGCTTTGGCGCGTTATCTGCCGCATAAGCAGCTCAAGGTTGTCTTGACCCAAGATGCGGAACAGGCGCTACGCCTTCAGACGGCCTGGCTGTTTTTCCGTCCGCACGATACGGCGGTATTCCTGCCGGACTGGGAAACGCTGCCTTACGAGCGTTTTTCACCGCATCAGGATTTGGTGTCGGAGCGCTTGTCAGCATTGTGGCAGATTAAAAGCGGCACTGCGGATGTGTTGTTCGTACCGGTTGCCACGGCGATGCAGAAGCTGCCACCCGTGCCGTTTCTGGCAGGGCGTACGTTTTGGCTGAAAACAGGGCAGACTTTGGATATAGGCCGTCTGAAAAGTGATTTGGTGGATGCAGGTTATAACCATGTTTCCCATGTTGTCGCGGCAGGCGAGTTTGCCGTGCGCGGCGGTATAGTCGATTTGTTCCCGATGGGCAGCGAAATACCGTACCGCATCGATTTGTTTGACGATGAAATCGACAGCATTAAAACCTTCGATACTGAAACGCAACGCACCATTTCCCCCGTTTCCGAAATCCGCCTGCTACCGGCGCACGAGTTTCCCACCGACAGCGAGGCGCAAAAGATTTTCCGCAGCCGCTTTCGTGAGGAAGTCGATGGCAATCCGAACGATGCCGCTGTGTACAAAGCCGTCAGCAACGGCCACTTCGGCGCGGGCGTGGAATATTATCTGCCGCTGTTTTTTGAAAACGAGCTGGAAACGCTGTTTGACTATATCGGCGAAGATGCGCTGTTTGTCTCTTTGGGCGATGTTCATGCCGAGGCAAACCGTTTTTGGAGCGACGTCAAATCGCGTTACGCCATGGCACAGGGCGATGAAACATATCCGCCTTTGCTTCCACAGCATTTGTATCTCTCTTCTGATGTCTTTGCAGGCCATCTGAAAAACTACGGACAAGTGCTGCCCGATGTTTCCGGCAAGGAACACACCCTGCCCGACCTTGCCGTCAACCGCCAATCCGACGAGCCGTTGCAGGCATTGAAGGATTTTCAGACGGCCTTTGAAGGACGGATTTTGCTGTGTGCCGAAAGTCTGGGACGGCGCGAAACCATGCTCGGTTTCTTGCAGCAAAACGGCTTAAAAGTCAAAAGTGTATCCGACTGGCAGGGCTTTTTGTCGGCACATGAGCCGCTGATGATTACAGTGGCGCCGTTGGCTTACGGGTTTAAATTAGAAGATCAAAACATCGCGGTCATTACCGAATCCGATCTTTATCAATATGTTGCCCGCTCACGCAAACATCATCGTAAGAAACACGCCGCCGTTTCAGACGGCCTGTTGCGCGACCTTGCCGAAATCAATATCGGCGATCCTGTTGTACACGAAGAACACGGCATCGGGCGCTATATGGGCTTGGTCACAATGGACTTGGGCGATGAAACCAACGAAATGATGTTGCTCGAATACGCGGGCGAAGCGCAGCTTTATGTGCCTGTTTCGCAGCTGCATTTAATCAGCCGCTACTCCGGTCAGGCGCATGAAAACGTTACTTTGCACAAGCTCGGCAGCGGCGCGTGGAACAAAGCAAAACGCAAAGCTGCCGAAAAAGCGCGCGATACCGCCGCCGAGTTGCTCAATCTCTACGCCCAACGCGCTGCCCAATCGGGATACAAGTTTGAAATCAACGAGATGGACTATCAGGCGTTTGCCGACGGTTTCGGCTATGAAGAAACCGAAGACCAGGCCGCCGCCATTGCCGCCGTGATTAAAGATTTGACGCAGGCGAAACCTATGGATCGCCTCGTGTGCGGCGATGTCGGCTTCGGCAAAACCGAGGTCGCCCTGCGCGCCGCGTTTGTGGCGGTAATGGGCGGCAAACAGGTCGCCGTACTTGCCCCGACCACGCTTCTGGTCGAGCAGCACGCGCAAAACTTCGCCGACCGCTTCGCCGATTTCCCCGTGAAAGTCGCCAGCCTTTCGCGTTTCAACAACAGCAAAGCCACCAAAGCCGCGCTGGAAGGCATGGCGGACGGTACGGTCGATATCGTTATCGGCACGCACAAATTGGTGCAGGACGACATCAAATTCAAAAATTTAGGTTTAGTGATTATCGATGAAGAACACCGCTTCGGCGTGCGCCAAAAAGAGCAGCTCAAACGCCTGCGCGCCAATGTCGATATCCTCACCATGACCGCCACGCCAATTCCGCGCACCCTCAGCATGGCGCTCGAAGGTCTGCGCGACTTCTCGCTGATTACCACCGCACCCAGCCGCCGCCTCGCCGTCAAAACCTTTGTCAAACCCTTCAGCGAAGGCAGCGTGCGCGAAGCCGTGTTGCGCGAACTCAAACGCGGAGGACAAGTGTTTTTCCTGCACAACGAAGTGGATACCATCGAAAACATGCGCGAGCGGCTGGAAACCCTGCTACCCGAAGCCCGCATCGGCGTGGCGCACGGACAACTGCGCGAGCGCGAGCTGGAGCAAGTCATGCGCGACTTTTTGCAGCAAAGATTCAACGTGTTACTCTGTTCCACCATCATCGAAACCGGTATCGACATCCCCAACGCCAACACCATCATCATCAACCGCGCCGATAAATTCGGGCTGGCGCAACTGCATCAGCTTCGCGGGCGCGTCGGCCGCAGCCATCACCAAGCCTACGCCTACCTGCTCACGCCCGAATACATCACCAAAGACGCAGAAAAACGCCTCGACGCCATCGCGGCGGCAGACGAACTCGGCGCAGGTTTCACCCTCGCCATGCAGGATTTGGAAATCCGCGGCGCCGGCGAAATCCTCGGCGAAGGGCAGTCCGGCGAAATGATACAGGTCGGCTTCACACTCTATACCGAAATGCTCAAACAAGCCGTGCGCGACCTCAAAAAAGGCCGCCAGCCCGACCTCGACGCGCCGCTGGGCATCACCACCGAAATCAAACTGCACAGCCCCGCCCTGCTGCCCGAAAGCTACTGCCCCGACATCCACGAACGGCTCGTCCTCTACAAACGCCTTGCCGTCTGCGAAACCGTGCAGCAAATCAACGCCATACACGAAGAACTCGTCGACCGCTTCGGCCTGCCCGAACAACCCGTCAAAACCCTCATCGAAAGCCACCACTTACGGCTTGCGGCAAAAGAATTAGGCATTGATGCCATTGATGCGACCAGCGAAGCGGTAACGGTAACCTTTGGTAAAAATAACAATGTCGATCCAACCGAAATCATCCTGCTGATTCAAAAAGATAAAAAATACCGCCTTGCCGGAGCCGATAAGCTGCGATTTACCGCAGAGATGGAAAATATCGAAGTGCGGATTAATACGGTGAAGAACGTATTGAAGACTTTGAAAGACAGGGTGATAGCAAAGTAGAGGCTAGTGAAAAAAGGTCGTCTGAAATGATTTTTCAGCTTTCAGACGACCCTTTATAAAGACGATATGGAATATAAAAGCAATTAATCTTGTCAAATCTTTTAACCGCGTGCGTCCCAAACGTTCACTATAAATAGACTTCATGTAGGCTATGACTTGCTTAAACGCTCCGTCATCGCAATTTATTGTTATTTCAACGATAATATCGGGTTACAATCTAACATTTAGATTAAATTTATTCAGACAAACAATTATTTGGAGACAATAAAATGCTAGATGAAAAAAATAAGCTAATTTTTCAAACTTGTTTATTGCTGGTTCGTCATATTACAAATTTAGTTGAACACGAAAAGAGTACAGGAGTACGAATAGGTTACCATAGCCGAATATTCGATTCTTTATTACACCCACAAGAGTATTTTATTTCTTTAGGGAAATCAGAAAAATTATTAGATGGGGTTCAGGGTCGTATTGAGCACGTTGTCCCTTGTGCGTATATAGTTGAAAAGCTTGAAGAGTTAATTAAGGAGCAAAAATATACACAAGAAGAATTGGCGCATGCATTACAGAAAAATTGGAAGGTGGCACATATTACGAAAGAAGAAGCAAAGTTTATGGACTTCAATTTAAAACTCAAATCCACCATGCCAAAAGATTGGGATTTTATGACAGGAAGGCCTGAAATTAGATTGGAAGCAGCAGGAATCAGATTAGTCCCTAACAATCCACATTAAACAACACACGCTCATATTTACGTTGTTTATTTCAAGTGGCACACGATAGCAAGCCATAGCCTGCATTAAACCTGTAGGCAGGGTGTGTGCGGTACGCACGCGAGCTTTAAGTGTAAATATAGAAGCAGTATAAAAAGGTCATCTGAAAATAAATACAATAAAGGCCGTCTGAAAAATTTTCAGACGGCCTTCCTATTCCGGCAATATTTCAAGATTTTTCTGCGCAGAAAAAGGAATACAGCAACTGTATCATCTTGGTTACCCTCGGGTCGGCAATGTAATATTGCCGTTCCCGATGGTTCACTTCAAACGATACCAAACCGGCTTCACGCAGTAGGGCTAATTGGCTGGACATTGCCGCTTGTGGCAGTCCGGATGATTCAGCCAACTCGGTTACATTGTGCGGCCTTTCATGTAGTTTGCACAATACGGCGAGGCGGTTGGGATTGGCCAGTAGTTTGAGAAAAGCGGTGGCTTCTTCGTAGGGTGGTTGATTGTCGGCAGTGGTCATTTTTCACGCTTGTCGGCAAATGAGGAGGTCGAATTATCAGTCATAATAGTCTTAGCAGCAACTTTCAGACGGCCTTTGCTTAATGATTCCATGGCATTTTGGCCAGCAGGCGTGCCATGCCGCAGAATCCGGTTAACCCCGCCGTTAACAGGCCTGCACCGACCATTACGTCTATCAGATAAAACCAAGGCGATACCAGCCAACCTGCCAGCACGCCCAACAGAATCAAACTGCCCGCAATGGTTTGCACCTGCCGCATGATGTCCGGTGCGGCACGGTCGGCAACAGTAGGAAGCCCTGCAGCCTTCCATGCCTGTAAGCCGCCTTCTAGAATATAGCATTCTCGACCTTGGCCAAGCACTGACAATATTGTTTCTGCCCGTGTTGTACGTTTGCCGCTCAGGCAATAAAAAATCAGGCATGGGGCTGTATCATCGGGCAGTTTGTCTCGCTGCTGTTCAGGCGGAAGGGATAATGCACCGCCAATATGCCTGCCCCGATATTCGGCTTGGCTTCGGATATCGACTGCCAACGCGTCCTCACGGATTTTTGCCGTAGCTTCGGAAGGCGTGATTCGCGGGAGTTGTCCGACCGTACTCATGTTTTGTCTTCGTTATTTTTTGTTGATGCGGCAGGTGTTGATGCCCAATAAGCTGTACAGTGCGCAGTTGCCAATCAGTGCTGTGCCCAGAGGGACGATGCCCAGCCAACCCCACCAGCCAATTTGTCCGGTAGCGGCTGCAGCAATCAGCGCTACGCCGATAACAATACGGATTACGCGATCCAAAGTACCCAAGTTTCGTTTCATTTTATTGCTCCTTGTTTCAGAATGAATTGTCTATCAATAAATATATATAACAAAAATCATATATGAGAAATATTATAGCTTTAAAGATGACTTTGTCAAATGGTTTACAGTAAAAGTGTAATGAATATTTGGATTGTATTTTTAAACTCCAACGTCATGGTTAAATGTAAAAATACAGCCTTATATTTTCAGACGGCACTGGAGATGATCTATATAATATTTTATTTATATTGGAAGAATTGGTAGTCAGTTTTCAGAAGGAATCAAATCATGACCGATTTGGAAAAGAAGCCCAATGGAGAAGATTTGAAGACTGGATAATCCGTTGTGTAACTAGAAAGGGAGAGGAGATACTTTAAAATCAAATTGTCTACGAATTATAAAAGGCCGTCTGAAAACTGAATTTCAGACGGCCTTTGGTTTCTTTATAACGTCGTTCGTATCATCAGAAACGATAGTTCACGCCCAAGGCAAACTCGCGGCCGCGTTCGTAGAAGGGCATGCGTCCGTTGCCGTCAGGGAAGCGTTGGCTGTGCGAACGGTATTGCTTGTTGCCGATGTTGTTGACGGCGAAGTTGACGTTCAGGTTGTCTTTTTTCAGCGGCTGCCAGTTGGCGTAGATGTCGTGTACGCCGTAGCCTGATTTCTTGCCGTGTATCGTGCCTTGTCCGCGGGCGACGTCGGTGTATTTCACGCTTTGGGCGTAGCGGCCGCGCCAGCCGATTTCGAGTTTGGGGTTTTCAAACTGATAAGACAGACCGGTCAGCCATTGGCGGCCGGTGTTCCAGAAGGTGAACGAGCTTTCGTGGTCTTCCGCTTGAATCGGGCTTTCGCCGTAGTACATTTCGCCGTTCAGACGGGGTTTGACGTAGGACACGCCGGCGCGCGCGGTCAGACCGCCCCAGCGGTAGGATGCGTCAAGTTCGTAGCCGTAGGTTTTGAGCGTGCCGCCGTTGTAAATCTTGCCGCGTTCGGTGATGGAGGCGGTGTTGTTGTTGATTTTTGCCCAACGGTAGACGATGAGGTCTTTGATGCGTTGGTGGAACACGCTGCCGCTGACGTTGAAGTTATCGTTGCGCCATTTGAAGCCGAGTTCGGCACGGCGGGCGGTTTCGGCTTTGAGGTTGCTGTCCAAATCGGCGGCGGCGCCTGCGCGTTCGTTAGCCAACAGGGCTTCGTTCAGGCGGGGCGCGCGGCTTGCCTGATTGAGGTTTGCCAAGAGCGAGAAGTTGTCGTTGATGTCCCAAATCGCGCCGATGCTGGGGTTGAGCTGGCCGTGGGACGCGCTTTGTCTGCTGGCGGCGTTGTATTTGAAATGGTCGTAACGCAGGCCGGTGGTCAGGGTAACGGGGTGCAGGTTCCAGATACCTTCCGCGT
The DNA here is from genome assembly GCF_051956895.1 of Neisseria sp. P0021.S006. Classification (NCBI taxonomy): domain Bacteria; kingdom Pseudomonadati; phylum Pseudomonadota; class Betaproteobacteria; order Neisseriales; family Neisseriaceae; genus Neisseria; species Neisseria sp. P0021.S006. Next base: position 13,400 of record NZ_JBQCWZ010000019.1, on the reverse strand, counting down.
ACACGCCGTATTCGGATTTCTTCTCTTTGTCGCGGTCATACAGGCCGAGAATCTTCAGCCACGCGCCTTTGTCGGACGGCTCGGAGGTTTCGTGGCGGTAGTTGACGCCGTATTTCACCATGTGTCCGTCGCCGAAAGAGCTGGCGAGGTTCAGATTCGCGCCGGTTGCTTTGATTTTGCTTAACTCAAGCTGGCCAATGGGAACGCCGCCTTGCGCCGTGCCGGAAGCTTGGGCTTTTGGAGAAGGAGCGCCTTTAGGCGGTTTGGTGTCGTCGGTGTTGATTTGGAAGACATTGGCGTCGATTTTGTCGATGAAGCCGACGTTGCGGCCACGGTATTCCAGATTGTAGGTCTGCTCTTTTTGATAAGTGCCGTCCACGCCGACGTAGCTGTCAACGTTTTGGAACTCGGCTTTATCGGTGCGGTTGCCTTTTTGGTATTCCTGACGGTAGGTCAGGCGGATGCCGTGGTCGTCGTTGAAGTCGTAGCCGATTTTGGCGAGGTAGCTGTGCTGTTTCAGACGACTGCCGTGGTTGACATTGCCGTTGCCGTCTTTGTAGTCGCGGTTGTTGAGGAAGTTGCCTGCAAACAGGGCATCGAAGCCGTTTTGATAGCCGTAAACCGCCGCGTTGCCGGTTGAGCCTTTATTGCTGCTCAAGCCCGCGCCGAGTTTGAAACCGAAAGGTTTGCCGTCGGTCAGCAGGTCTTTCGCGTCAACCGTCGTCACGCGGATGGTACCGCCGACCGCGCCCAAGCCCGCGCTCGCCGCGCCCGTGCCTTTTTCGACGTTGATGCTTTTCACCAAAGCAGGGTCAAGCTGGAAGCGGCTTTGGTGGTGGAAAATTTTGGTGGATTGGCTGGTGCCGTCCACTTCCAGATTAATTTTGTCCTCGCCGACGCCGCGGATGCTGTAAAACTGCGCCACGCCGTTGCCACCGCCGACATCCATACCGATTTGGTCTTTCATGACTTGTTTCAAATCGGTCGAAGTCTCGCGGTCAAGCTGGTTGCGGGTAACGCGGGTCGGTACGGCGGTACCGGTAACCTTAATTTCATTCAGTTCGGCAGTTTCTGCGGGGTGCGTATTTTCGGCATGGGCGAAGCCTGTTGATAGTGCGAGTGTAATGAGACTAAGGCGGAATACAGGAAAAGAGGTTTTATTCATGATTTTTCCCAAGGAATAAAAAATTGACCGCTTATTCTAATTATTTTAATAATGATTATCAAACTACAAATAAATGTAAAAGAACATATTAGTCTCATTTTGATTTGTAGTTTGAATATTTTTATAAATATCAATCGGTTTATTTATGGTTAAATTTTGTAAAACTATTTTAAGAGAAAATATAGTGAGGCTTACTTTTTTGAAACTGAAGAAAAGGGATGAGTTGAATATTTATCGATGATCAATATTGTGTATAGGTGTTTTAAAAGGCCGTCTGAACAGTGCTTTCAGACGGCCTCACTACTTCTTTTTTACAGCAAAGGACTCATCAGGCGGACGGCATTTTCTACGAGGCCGCGGAGTTTGGAGCGTTGTTGCCATGATTTGATGGCAATGTAGCTGCTGTTTTTGAGGTAGTCACGTTGGAGGTTGCAGATTTGTTTGGTGGTGTCGCGATCGTAGATGGCGAGGCTGATTTCTAGGTTGAGGAAGAAACTGCGCATGTCCATGTTGACCGTACCGAAGAGGGAGTAGTCTTCGTCAATAGTCATGGTTTTGGCATGTAGAAGACCACCTTCAAACATGGCGATTTTGACGCCGGCTTCCAGCAGCATAGGGTAGTAGGCGCGTGAGGCGTAGCGTACCATCAGTGAATCGACTTTGGCGGGCAGTATCAGGGTTACTTTGACGCCGCGTTTGGCGGCGACGGTTAATGCCATGAGAAGCGGCTCGTCAGGGACGAAGTAGGGGGTGGTAATTGTGATTTGTTTGGTAGCGGCATAGATGGCGCTGATGATGGTTTCGTAGATGACGAAGCTGCTTTGCTCGGGGGCGGAGGGAATGATTTGGGCAACAATATTGCCTTGCTGCATTTTTTCGGGAAGGATTTGGGGCAGCAGGTTTTTTGCTTGGTTGAGGTATGTTTGTACGTTTTGGAGGTTTTTATCGGTTTCGACGGCAAGGTCGGCGAAGAAGACGGCTGACAGCTCCAGTACCATAGGCCCTGTGCAACGCATCATGGCATCTATCCATTCGCCGACGCCTGAGTTTTGTTTGAAGTAGCGCGGATCGACGAGGTTGAAGCTGCCGGTGTAACCGATTTTGCTGTCGATAACGAGGATTTTACGGTGGTTGCGCAGGTCGGTGCGCGTGAATAACGTACGCCAAATGCCGACAGGCAATGAGGTATGTACTTCAACGCCTGCTTGGCGCAGTATCTCTACCCAATCGCTTTCAAGAAAGCTCCTGCTGCCGACGGCATCGGCCAATATGGAGCAGTCTACGCCTCTGGCTTTGGCGGCAAGGATTTCATTTAGAATTTCTTCGATGCGGCCTTTGGGTTCGATAATGTAAAAGGCCAACAGGCAGGAATGGGCTGCGGCGCGTATGTCGGCAAGCATGCTGTCGATGATTGCATCGGTGGTCGAGAGCAGGCTCATGGCGTTGCCTTTGGTTGCGCCCAGCCCCGTTCCTTTTTCGGCAACTTTACTGATGCCGTGGTAACGTGATTTGACTTGGTCGGCAATGTCGAGATAGATATCGGCTAGATGGGTGGCGGCAAAGTTGCGGTAGAAGCGGTTCATTTCGCCGGTACGTTTGGCGCGGGCTGTGCCGAGACGAGGCTCGCCGATAAGGATGTAGGCGATGGTTCCGAATACGGGGAAAAGGAATAGGATAATCAGCCAGGCGAAGGTTGAGCCGATGTTTTTTTGTTTATACAACACGCGCAGCATGCAGACGAGTGCGGCGCAGGTGTGGGCGAAGATGAAAATTTCGGTCCAGGTGATGTCTTTTAAAAAATTCATATTCGGTAGCGGGAGTGGATGTGTTTTAAGTTTGAAGGTGTCAGCTGATAAGCTTCAGATATTAAGTATATAGAAAAACCGTCTGAAAACAAATTTACACGATAATTGTGTTTTTGTTTTCAGACGGCCTTTGCGTTGTTTCCATTAACGGTGATACTGACGGGACAGTTCGTGTACGGTATCGACCAAAATTTTGGCGTGTTCCGGGTCGGCGTGTTGATTGATGCCGTGTCCGAGGTTAAATACATGGCCGCTGCCGTTGCCGTAGTCGGCAAGGATGCGTGCGACTTCGGTGCGGATAGATTCCGGTGTGCCGAAGAGGGCAAACGGGTCGAAGTTGCCTTGCAGGGCAACTTGTTCGCCGACGCGACGGCGTGCTTCGCCGATGTTGTATGTCCAGTCCAAGCCCAATGCATCTGCACCGATTTCTGCCATGCTTTCCAGCCATAAGCCGCCGCCTTTGGCAAATACGATAACAGGCACGCGGCGACCTTCGCTTTCGCGTTTGAGTCCGGCAACGATTTGTCGGATGTATTTCAGGCTAAACTCTTTAAACGCTGCATCGCTCAACACGCCGCCCCAAGTGTCGAAAATTTGTACGGCTTGTGCGCCGGCATCGATTTGGGCGTTGAGATAAGCGGTAACGGCTTGGGCATTGGTGTCGAGGATTTTATGCAGCAAATCAGGACGCGAATACATCATGGTTTTAATGGTGCGGAATTCTTTGCTGCTGCCGCCTTCAACCATGTAGCAGGCGAGTGTGAACGGGCTGCCGGAGAAGCCGATGAGCGGAACTCGGCCGTCCAGTGCTTTACGGATGGAAGTTACGGCATCAAAGACGTATTGCAGTTTTTCCATGTCGGGAACTTGCAGTTTTGCAATGTCGGCTTCGTGTTGCAAGGCGCGTTCAAATTTCGGGCCTTCGCCTTCGGCAAAATACAGGCCCAAACCCATGGCATCGGGAACGGTCAGAATATCGGAAAACAGAATTGCTGCGTCCAGATCAAAACGTTCTAAAGGCTGGATGGTAACTTCGGTTGCCAGCTCGGTGTTTTTGCACAAATCGAGAAAGCTGCCTGCGCGTGCGCGTGTGGCTTTGTATTCAGGCAGATAGCGTCCAGCTTGGCGCATCATCCAGATGGGAGTGTATTCGACAGGTTGTTTGAGCAGGGCGCGGAGGAAAGTGTCGTTTTTCAGAGCAGTCATGATAAATAGGCTTTCTGATTTGGTATGTTGGACAAAGTTCAGACGGCCTTAGATATGTATAGAGGCTGTCTGAAATGATTAAATGGTTGGTTTTGTTGTAGATTTCATATTGTCGCTTAATGCGAAATCAGCACATCAATTTGGTTGAGGAAGGGCTGCCGGATGTTCTTCTTCGGCCACGCTTTCCAAAACTAGATTGCGTTGTTCTTGCGCTTTTTGCGGTTGATCGGTTTCATCAAACACGCGAGCCAAGACCAAATGTGCGGATACGCTGGGTTGCAGGGCGATACTGGCTTCGAGGTAGCCCTGGGCTTTGCCCCAAAGTTTTCGGCCGTAGGCCAGTTGGCCAAGATACATCAACAGCAGTGCATTGTCGGGTTGTTCCTGTAACCAAGAGTCTGCTAAGTCGATGGCTTTTTGTTGCTCGCGCTCGCTTAGGAAACGCACGGATTCGACAAATGCCTCCAAAAGCTCGGGCTGGCGGGTTTGCAGATAATGGGTTTTAACCCATTTGACTGCATCGGCATACAAACCCAAACGCTCGTATTTTTCGGCAATCGCGACGCACAATTCGCCAGACTTCACACTTTCGGGAATCTGTTTCAAACAGGCTTTCAGACGGCCTGCATCGGTTACTTCGCTCAAGAGGCGGCGATATGCCCAGTTTTGATACTGTTCGGCTTCGTAATCGTTGATGGCGCCGGCTTTGACCAGTTTTTCCGCTTTTGCCAAGACATCTGAAGCATCGCCGTGATCAAAGGCATAACGTAATTGCAGACGCACCAAGCGGCTCAAGTTGCCGTTGATTTTTGCTGCGGCTTCAAGGTTTTGTGCGGCAGTCGGATAATCGCGGCGGCTCAGTGCAGATTCGGCCAGCAAAAGATGACGGGAAAGCTGTTGTTTTTGTGGCAGGTGTTCGATTTCGTGTAGGTAGCGGTCGCGCAATTCGAAGTTTTCCATTTGGTCGGCTGCGTGCGCGCCCAACATCAAAGCCAGGGTGCGGTTGTCGCCGGCTTCTTTGTTTTGCAAGACTTTGGCAGCTTCTTGTTCGGCTTTTTCAAAACGACCTTCAAAATATGCCAGACCTGCGCTGTTCAAAGAGGCAGAAGCCTGACGGCCTTTGCGGGCAATGCCGAAGCGTTGCATACGCGCCGGAAGGTTCAAGAGGCCGAACACGAATTTAACCAGGAAATACAAAACGAATACGCTCAATAGCAGGCCTAAAACAAAGGCATGCAGATTGATACGTAGCATGGTTTGCTCAACCACGACATACACGTTACCTGTATAAATGCCGGAAGCCAACGCTAAACCAACGGCGGCTGCAAACAGAATGACAATCCAAACGACGGTTTTCATGCTTGCTCTCCTTTAATTTTGGCAGCAGGCTTGGTTTGGTTTTGTGGTTTGGCAGCTTCAGCGGCCGGTTCTTTTTTGTTTTCAGACGGCAAAGCAGGTGCTTCCAGAGATTGAGGTGCAGAAGCGGCAGTGGGTGCAGCAGTTGTGGCTTGTTCGGTAGCTGCAGCCGGAGCGGAAGCGGTTTTCTCGGTAGCTTGGGTTTGTGCAGCTTCTTCGGTCGTCATTTGTGTACGCGAACCTTCTTGATAAGCGCGAACGGCGCTCAAGCTGGCTTTCAAGCTGTCGTCTGAGATCATGCGGACATCAAGGGCTTTGAGTTCGGCCAACTCTTTCAACCATGACTGGGTAGCAGGGGATTTGCTGTCGAAGTATTGTTTTACAGTTGCTTCAACGTTGTTCAAATCGCTTTGATACACTTCGCCGTTGTGTTGCAACAGGGCAATGCGCGCATCCAAAAGGCGCAGGCGCAGGTTTTCACGGATGAAGTAGGTTTGATCGGGTGAAATCAACATGGCGTCGTTGCTGTCCAGATGACGGACTTCAACCAAGCCTTTGAGGGCATTGAGGGATTTTTCCCATGTGTTTTCCCACCAAGTTCCTGAATTGGCGGCTTCGACAGGCGCGGCACCTGGTTTCAATACGCCGTCCAAAACCAAAGGCAGGCCTGAAATACCGGTTTCCAAACGGTCGATACGCAAGGCAGTGGCGGAAATATCGACATAAGGACGGTTTTTCAGCGCGGCCAAATCATTGCTGATGGCTTGCTTGATGGGGATAAGCTCAGGCTGTTCAAAACGGCTTAAGCGGCTGTCGATGTGTTCCAATACGCTGACCGCGCCTTGAAGGTTGCCTGACAGCATCAATTGTTGCGAAGCAGTGTTCAACATGGATTCGGCTTCGTCGACCAACCAGTTGATACGACCTTTGAGTAACTCTTGATAAGCTTTCTGCGTTTGCAGGATTTGATCGCTATTGTTTTTTTGACCGTTGTTCAGGCGGTCTAACTCGGCCTGAATAGCGGTTTGGCGGTTGAGGTTGTCTTTTAAAAGGCTGGCGTTTTCAGATTCGCCCAATGCGGCTTTGTCGATTTTTTGGTTGAATTCGAGCTCTTGGTTTTTTAAAACATTTTGACCCTGTACAAACAGGAATCCGCTCGCGCCCAAGCTAAGCAGTGCCAAGACGGTTGCACCTGCAGCCAAGGCTTTGCCGCCAGATTGTTTGATGATAACAGGGGCGTTGTTTTGTGGGAGATTGTTGGACTCGGTCATGCTCGCCTCCACTCGCTGAGGTTGGGTAGGTTTGATTTGTTCAGAAGGCCTGGTGTTTTCAGAACGTTCAGGCGCCGGAGCTGCCGTATTGGCAACTTGTTGGGTATCTTTATTGTCTTCGACTGGGTTCACTGCTTGGCTCCTTTGTGGCATGGATAAAAGTGCAGCGGATAAAGAAGTGACGGTTTCTACATGTTTGGCGCCGACGATGCGAAGCGCATCGGCAATACGCGGATGGTGGGTGAAGTATAGCAAGGATTCGAAGAATCGGGAAAATTGCGGCGGAATCTGATGGAAAAATTCGCGCGCGAGCTCGCCGGATGTGACGTAGGCGGCGGCGATGTCTTCGGTTTTAAAGTTCTGCCAATCGATGGCGTGTGGCCGTCTGAAATAGATTTCGGCGATGTCGATTTGGAAACCCAGTTCGGTCAGTTTATCTGCTAAAAAATCACGGCCTCCATGGCCTCGAATGATTAGAACTCGGGCGTTGGGTGGCAGGTTTTTCCAAATAGGCATTCTCAAGACGGCTTCGCTGTCGTTGCCGTCTTCGGGAGAGAATACGGGATAGGGGGAGAATTGCGCCAAAGTATGTTGGCTGGTTTGGCCGACGGTAATGTGTGCTTTAGGGCCGTCTGAAAAGTTCAGATGCGGCGCTGCGGTTTCAATAGCGGTGGGGCTGACCCAAAACACGACATCGGCTTGCTTAAATTGTTCGGGAAGTTTGTTTAGTGCCGAACGGTCTGCCTCTATTTCGATCGGACTCAATACTTGAGCCTGCCAACCAGCTGCATGGCAGGTTTGGATATCTTGCTGTGGACGGTTGGACGGACGGATGATGAGTAGAGTAGGCATAATGTGGGATAAATTATTAAGGTTTAGGCCGTCTGAAAGAAGGGTTTCAGACGGCCTGCTGCCGGGGATACGTTATTGATCGACGAATGCGCGCTCAATCAGGTAGTCGCCGCGGACACCGGTTTTCGGAGAAACGGTCAGGCCGAATTCGTCCAAGACGTTGCAGGTGTCTTTCAACATAGCAGGGCTGCCGCACAACATGGCGCGGTCGTCTTGCGGATTGATTTTAGGCAGGCCGATGTCTTCGAAGAGTTTGCCGCTGCGCATTAAATCGGTCAGACGGCCATGGTGTACATAGTCTTCGCGTGAAACAATCGGATAGTAAATCAATTTTTCTTTAACCAAGTCGCCCAGGTATTCGTGTTCGGGTAATTCTTTGGTAAAGCGGTCGTAGTATGCCAAGTCTTTTTTGTAGCGTACGCCGTGAACCAAGATGATTTTTTCGAATTGCTCGTAAATTTCAGGGTCTTTGGTAATGCTCAAGAAAGGTGCGATGCCGGTACCGGTGCTCAAGAGGTAGAGGTGTTTGCCCGGATTCAGGTCGCCGGCAACCAATGTACCGGTCGGTTTTTTACTGATGAGGACATCATCACCGACTTTAAGGTGTTGCAGGCGGCTGGTCAATGGGCCGTCTTGTACTTTAATGCTGAAAAATTCCAGATGCTCTTCCCAGTTGGCAGAAGCCACGCTGTATGCGCGCATCAGCGGTTTGCCGTCAACCATCAGGCCGACCATGACGAACTGGCCGTTTTCAAAGCGCAAAGATTCGTCACGGGTGCAGGTGAAAGTGAAGTAAGCGTCGGTCCAGTGGTGTACGGACAAGACTTTCTGGGTGTTGAATGCTGCCATTGATATTTCCTGTCGGATAAGGCCGTCTGAAAAGGATAGGTCGGGGCGGCCAAGGTTAATAAAAAGAATGGAATATGCTGTTCAGCTACTTACTTGCCGGTTTGGCTGATTTTTCGCTGAGGCTGTGCAGGTCGGAATAGCGTCCGCCTGCGTTGATCAATTCATGATGAGTGCCTTGTTCGACTACATTGCCTTCATGCATCACAACGATGTTGTCGGCTTTTTCGATGGTCGAAAGTCGGTGGGCAATCACTAATGTGGTACGGTTTTGCATCAGGTTTTCCAATGCGGTTTGTACCAAACGTTCGGATTCATTATCCAATGCACTGGTGGCTTCGTCCAAAATCAAAATCGGTGCATTTTTCAAAAGCGCACGCGCAATGGCGAGGCGTTGACGTTGGCCGCCAGACAGTTTTAAACCGTTTTCGCCAACTTCAGTGTGCAGGCTTTGCGGCATTTTTTGGATAAATTCCCAAGCATTGGCGGCTTTTGCAGCATTGATAATTTCTTCTTCGCTGAAGTTACCGGCTTGAGCATAGGCAATGTTTTCAGCAATCGTACCATTAAACAGGACAACGTTCTGGCCGACGAAAGCCATGCGGCTGCGTAGGCTTTCGAGTGTATATTCATTGATGTTGATGCCGCTAATCAAAACCTTACCTTCATCCGGATTAAGGAAGCGCGGCAACATATTGGCCAAGGTGGTTTTGCCGCAGCCTGATGCGCCGACCAATGCGGTCACTTTGCCTTGCGGTACAAGCAGGTTGATGTGGTTCAAGCTGTTGCGTTCGGCTTCAGGATAGCGGTGTACAACGTCGCAAAATTCGATATCGCCAGGGTTTGGGCTGAGGATTTGTTTGCCTTCGTTGCTCTCTTCGGGTTGATCCAAAAAGGTGAAGACACTTTCAGCCGCCGCCAAACCGCGTTGAAGGGATTGCATCACGCCGGTCATGCGTTTGATGGGATCAAACATCATGATCATACTGGACAAAAACGACATAAAATCGCCTGCGCTGAAGCCGGAAAGCCCTGCTTGGCGTGCGGCTGCGTAAATAATCGCAGCCAGAGCAACCGAGGCCATTAATTGCGTAATGCCGGTACCGGCAGAGCTGGCGGAAACCTGTTTGAGCAGGTTGCGGCGAACATCATTGGCAATACGGTCGAAGCGGCGGTTTTCATAATCTTGACCGCCGTAGATTTTTACAACGCGTTCACCATTAATGCTTTCGCCCAAGACCTGCATCAGCTGGCCAAGATAAATTTGGTTGTTGGCAGACAGTTTGCGCAGGCGTTTGCTGACTGTTTGGATACATACAGCAACAACCGGCAAGATGATAAAAGTAATCAGGGTCAAACGCCAGTTCAGATAAGTCAGCAAGCCCAATAGGCCGACTACGCTCACGCCGTCTTTAGCAATCACGGTAATGACGTTAAACCCTGCATCGGTAATTTGATTGACGTCGTTCAAGATACGAGACATCAAACGGCCGCCGGTATTGCTGCTGAAATACGAAGTCGGCAGGTGCATCATTTTGTTGAACATTTCACCGCGCAAGCGCTGCACCAAGTGGCTGGACAGATACGTCGTGCAATATTCGTTGATGAAGTTAAACAGGCCGCGAACGAAAAACAGCGCCACAATTGCCAGCGGCAACCATGACATGCTTTTCATGTTTTTATCGACAAAACCTTCATTGATCAAAGGTTTGAGCAAGTAACCGAAAGCCGGCATCGTACCGGCGACAATCAGCATGGCCACTACGGAGACGATAAACATCTTCCAATAGCTTTTCAAATATCCAAGCAAGCGCTTGTATAGCTCCCAGTTGGATGTGGCTTGTGTTGTCTGCATATCAATCCAAATTTAGAGCAAACATGCAATTCTAAACGAAAATATCTGTCATTACAATGTTTGCAATTGAAAGTCAAAAGGAGTTGGTATTGTTTTAACACCTTGATTTTATATTAGGAACGACTGCGGCGTGGTGGGTTTGGCAATAATGTTACCCACTTCTCAAATATCGGTTGCGGCCGTCTGAAACTTTTTCAGACGGCCTGTGCAGTCGTCAAGGACGGCCGGTTAAGCCAGGGCTTCCTTAATGATGTCTTTCACTGCTGTTGCATTATTAGGGACAACACGGACACGTTGCGGCAGGTTTTCCAAGCCTTCCAATGCGGCCGGACGAGGGATGGAAACTTCGCCGACAGCCTCATGGATGGTGGCTTCAAATTTGGCGGCCAGTGCGGTTTCGAGGCAGACGATGGTTTCGCCGGCTTCGCGGACTTCACGCGCTACTTTGACACCATCAGCTGTATGCGGATCAATCAATTCACGGTCTTGCTCGTAAACCTGTTTGATGGTGGCAAGGCGGTTGGCATGGGTCGATTTGCCGGAAACAAAGCCATATTGTTGATGTACTTTGTTTAAGACAAATTCCAAATTGAAACCTTTGCCGGAACCTACTTCCGCCCATAAGGTTTTGATTTCGTCTGCATCGCGGTCCATCAGGTCAAACACAAAACGCTCGAAGTTGGAGGCTTTGGAAATATCCATAGACGGGCTGGAAGTAACGTGGGTGTGTTCGCTGTTGCGCGGGCGGTATGCACCGGTTTTGAAAAATTCGTCCAATACGTCGTTTTCGTTAGTGGCGACAATCAAGCGGTGGATGGGTAGGCCCATTTGACGGGCGATATGACCGGCGCAGACATTACCGAAGTTGCCGCTTGGTACGCAGAAGCTGACTTTTTCGTCATTGCTCGAAGTGGCGTTGAAATAACCGGCAAAGTAGTACACGACTTGGGCGACAATGCGGCCCCAGTTGATGGAGTTGACTGTGCCGATGTGGTATTTGGCTTTGAATTCGGCATCGTTTTGTACGGCTTTGACGATGTCTTGGCAGTCGTCAAACATACCTTCAACGGCGATATTGTGGATGTTGGCATCTTGCAAGCTGAACATTTGCGCGCGTTGGAATGCGCTCATTTTGCCTTCCGGAGACAGCATGAAGACATTGATGCCTTTTTTACCGCGCAGGGCATATTCGGCGGCAGAGCCGGTGTCGCCACTGGTGGCGCCTAAGATATTGAGTTCTTTGCCTTCTTTGTTCAATACATATTCAAACGCATTGCCCAAGAATTGCATGGCCATGTCTTTGAATGCCAAAGTCGGGCCGTTGGAGAGGGCTTGGATTTTGATGCCGTCTGAAAGTGTGCGCACCGGAGTGATGGCTTTGGTACCGAATACTTCTTCGGTGTAGGTACGGTTGATGATGTCGCGTAAATCATCAGCAGGGATGTCGGTAGCAAACAGGCTCATAACTTCAAACGCCAGCTCAGGATAGCTGAGTGTGCGCCATTGGTCTAAAGTAGCACGGTCGATTTGAGGGTATTGCTCAGGCAGCATCAAACCGCCGTCAGGAGCCAAACCCATCAATAAAACTTCGCTGAATTGCTTGCGTGCGGTCGCACCGCGGGTGCTGATGTATTTCATAGTTTCTTCTCTATGTATTTAAAATTCAAATAGAAAGTCAAAACGAATTCAGACGGCCTCGATATTAAAAAAGGCCGTCTGAACGATTATTTGTAGAGTCGTTTGAAGCAGGCGGTAACCGTTTTCGCAGTAACGGACGCAATGGCCTGATCGCGGGTTGCCGGGCTCAAGACTTGCATCATTTCGGTTGCAGTCAATTGGTTTGGTGCTTCTTCGCTGGCGCAGCCGCAGATTTTATTTTCCCATTCGGCTTGTTTTTCCGCACTCATGGCCAAAGCAATGACACGCCATTCGTTACGTTTGTTCAATTCGGTACGGCATTGGCTGTCTACCGCCATTTTCACTACGCTGCTGCCGATACCTGTACCGCTGCCCAAGCCGCCGAAAGATTCGCCGCCGGTAGCGCATGCACCCAATAAGAAAGCTGATGTAACAGCTGCCAAAAGAGTTTTTGAAGTCATGATGTTTCCTGTTAGCAAGGCCGTCTGAAACGCCCGAAGAGTTCTCAAAATAGCATGTATTATACCGTAATGCGGCCCGATATGTGAGTTTGCGAAACTGCCGTATAATGCTAGCGAGTTTTCTTTTTAATCAATCAGCACGAAAGCCGCTATGTCCGACCTTTTCGCCCGCCAACCCGAAGCCCCTTTAGCCGAACGCTTGCGCCCGCATTCTTTAGATGATGTCATCGGGCAGCAGCACTTAATCGGCGAAGGTAAACCTTTGCGCGTGGCGGTGGAAGGCGGGAAGCCGCATTCTATGTTGCTATGGGGGCCGCCGGGTGTAGGCAAAACCACGCTGGCACGGATTTTGGCGCAGAGTTTCAATGCCCAGTTTCTGCCGGTTTCCGCCGTATTTTCCGGCGTGAAAGACATACGCGAGGCAATCGAGAAAGCTGAAATTGCCTTGCAGCAAGGGCGCGCGACAATTTTGTTTGTTGACGAGGTACACCGCTTCAACAAAGCGCAGCAGGACGCATTTTTGCCTTATGTCGAAAGCGGCTTATTAACCTTTATCGGCGCCACCACGGAAAATCCGTCATTTGAAGTCAATCCGGCTTTACTTAGCAGGGCGCAGGTGTATGTCTTGCAATCCTTGTCTTCAGACGACCTGAAGAAGCTGATTACCAAAGTATTGGCTTTGCCTGAATACCAAGATTTCACGATTGAAGCAGATGCGCAAGAATTGCTTGTGAATACCGCCGATGGCGATGCGCGCAGATTGTTGAACTTGATCGAGCAGCTTTTACGCGCTGCTAATACACGTCGTCTGAAAACCCTGACCGCCGAATTTCTTGCCGACAGTTTGGGTGCGCAAATCCGTCGTTTTGATAAGGGTGGCGAGAGTTTCTACAATCAGATTTCCGCGCTGCACAAATCCGTGCGCGGTTCGCATCCTAACGCGGC